>JBIPPG010000077.1:0-9465 GCA_044368545.1 Chitinophagales bacterium
CATTTATGGTTACTTGAGTATTACAAGTTGCTGAACTAGGAGAAAAAGATGTAATTGTAGGTGAGTTAAATGAGAAATTTGATGAAGATGATGCAATACCACCACCTGTTTGAACCGTTATTGTTCCTGCTGTTACTCCTACGGGAACTGTTGCGCTTAATTGGGTTGCGCTTATGTAAGTGTGTAAGGCTGTTACACCATTGAATTTAACAATAGGAGTACCATTATTAAAATTTGTTCCATTGATTGTTACTAAAGTATTACAAGAACCTGAACTAGGAGAGAACGAGGAAATTGTTGGAACAGGGCCTGTGAAAGAACTATAATCAATCGTTACTTTTGCAAAACTACTATTTAAACTTGAATGCTGATTATTAAAGCCAACGGTACTTGTTCCGACTAAAGAATATGTATTTGTACTATTTATATTATAATGAGCTTTGTTAACCAAATGAGAAACAAATGAAGTAGAAGCGGGTATACAATTACAATTACCACTAAATGTTACTGTAGTTTGATTGTTCGAATTTAAAGTAGGTGTAATTGTTGTTGGTGCTGCACAATTTATTCCAATATTGTATTCTATTGTAACTGAATTTATTATTGCACCAATTGGAAGATTATCAGTCCATGTAAAGCCAATATTATCACCATAGTAATTATTTCCTGTACCATCGCAATTGTTAGTAGCATTAATTAAACTGGATAATGGAATGTTATATATCTGCTGTTGCTGGGAGTATATATTAGATACAGAAAATAGTGTTATATAAAATAAAATTATTTTCGATTTTACTAACTTATTCATATGTCTTTTATATTTTTTTATGCAAAAATATGTTAATTACTTTATTTGAAGTAAAATAAAATGAAGATGTTGAATCAAATACTATTTCTTTAAAAACTTAATTTGTTCTATTAGTTTTTGATTTTTGATCTCAATCAAATAAATTCCATTGACTAAATCTTTAACAGAAACCAAAGTTTGATTTGATATCAAAGGCATAGTCTTTATGATTTTACCTTCTAGACTTATAATATTGAGGGTCGTATTTTCCGAAATTGGCACAATTACTTTGATATAATCGCTCGCTGGATTTGGATAGATTTGAATATTTGAAACCTCATTTTTACAATCTGAAAAGATAATTTGAGACCAATTTTCTACGCCATCTTCATCGATATCTTTCAAGCGATAATAGGTCGTCTTTTTATCAAAATCATTGAAAGAATAATGAGTTTCGGTAGCTTTTGTACCTTGTCCTTTCTCTTCATATATTTTTTCCCAATTCGTCGCATCATCGCTCTTAAAGAGTTCAAAATAAGCATTGTTTTTTTCCGATGCCGTAGTCCAATTGATAGTCGTATAATCATTAAGACATTTTGTATTAAATTCTTTTAACTCAACCGGTAGGCCAAAAGCTGAAGATCCTCCAATAGCAAATGGAGAGAATGACCCTTTATATCCAGTATACGTAAGTGTAGTTCCCGATACTGAAGAAGTTCCCATAGATGGGATTTCCCAGCCATTTCCATTATGGTGATTCAAGGTTGGGTTTGTAAGGGCTCCTACTACTTCATTTGCATTCCAAGTAAAGCTAAGGTCTACACCTGAGCCTGCATTTGCTGAGGCTGTATTTTTAGAAATATTCCAAGTACGTTTTACATGCGAACTTCTAACTACGCCGCCCATAGAACCATCTAGATAGGCTGTATCTAAGACATTTGCAGAAAAAGTATCTGTAATTCCCGTTTTGTTATTAATACTTATGGGATTATATGCCGCATTTCCTACAGGGAAAAGTAAATTGGAATTATTTGCAATTCTTCTAATTACGGCTCCCGATCCATTGGTTTGAAAATAATTTGCAGGAGAACCCACATTAATAGTTGTAATGTCTGAACCTAAGGTGACATTGTTATTTCCTAATATAGGCTTCCCACCTAACGTAAGAGAACCAGAGGTTAATAACGTCAAGTTATCTCTAAGAGTAAAGGCGTTAGAATAAATAGCTCCCGTTTGCGTATTACTTCCTATTTGTATATTGGAGAAACCATCTACAAAATTTGTGCTAAAATAAGAAGATGGTAAAGAAAGCGTTCCTGATGCACCTCCTAAGCCGATAGAATTAGAGGCAGTTTGTGGAGCAATAATAAGTAGGCCGTTATTGGAGGTTACTGTTTTATTGGTTCCAAATGTAAGGGCATTTCCAAAAAGCGAAATCGTGCTTCCGTTGGAGCTTGTAATATTTCCATTTACAGCAATGGTTCCACCATAAATTGTCACAGGACCTGCAATAGTGGTAGTTGAACCTATCGTTATATTTGAAGTGTTCAAAGGTTTGCCTATAGTAAGACCTGTTAACGTTTGAGTATTTTCATTAAAAGACCATCCAGTGGCGGTTGAAAGACCTACTATGGTATTTGTAGAAGGAGTATAATCCGTAAAACTATTTCCAAATGGTTCAATGGTTAGACTACCTGTTGTGGCAACTCTAATGAGTCTTCCTGAAGTAACATTTAAATCATCTATTGAAAATCGAACATTGGAACTACTTATTGTATTTCCAGCAATGCCACTTCTAGAACCTACAAACATATCATTTTCTATTAGCAAAGATTCCTTATCTGTATTAATAACTATTGGACCAGAAGTTGCTAAGATGTTTCCTCCAGACCAGCAAATTTGTGAATGGTCATTGTCATCAAAAGTTTTCCCAGATAACGTTATGCCACCTCCAGTTCCTGTTGCCAAAATATTCGAATTTGTACTCCAGAAGCGAAGACTATTTTTAGTACGCTGTCCATTTATTGTATTTTCGGTATTTCCTATCAATCGAATTGCGTTGGCAGTAGTATTAGCAGAAGTTATGGTTAAAGGTTGGGGAGTCATTGCTTCCCAATTATTGAAAACTACCCCATATGAATTAGAGTTACTGCCAGCTGGATTTCTAGCAAAACCTTCAATCAAAATGTTGCCCGTGCCACTGTTTATTGAAACGGAAGCAGGGTTTGTGTTTAACACAGCTCCAAGGCCTAACCCAACACCCCAAGTAGGTATATTTAGTGCTGTTGGGGACGCATTTGCAGCATACCCTCTAATAGAAATATTCCCATTTCCAGAATTTAAGTTCACTACGCCTCTAACCCAAATACCAGCTGTTTGATCATTTGCTATGATGCCAGAAGTTCCAATACCATAGGCAAAATCAGTGCCTGTAGCACCTCCTCCCATAGAAATTGCACCTCCATTTGTAGTAATAGTTAATGCACCCTCTGCAATAATATTACCACTATTATTCGCATCGTGATCTCCACTTAAAACTACAGCACCACCACCTGTTTGTAATGTAATACCTGATGCGTTAAATCGCAACCCTGATTTTGCAAGTAATGAAATGGATGATGCATTACTGGTGGTAATATTGGCATTTGTAGTAATAACTCCTCCAAGAACCGAAATTGGTCCGGCGATAGTAGTAGCTCCATCCATAGTAACGTTTGTTGTATTCTCCGTTTTACCAATTGTTAGACCAGTCAATGTTGAATTAAACGTCCATCCCGTATTTGAAAATGCGGATGTAAAGCTACTACTTGAAGGTTCTATTCTTAGTTGGCCAGTTCCGTTAAAGACTTTATTGGAAGGGTTTGGGGCATTATTTTGTAAAACGAGTGTACCTGCACTTATAGTATTTGTACCACTGTAAGTGTTATTTTGAGTTAATGTCAATGTGCCTGTACCTTGTTTTGAAAGTGAGCCTGTTCCACTTATTAAGCCAGGAATAGTAAAGTCGTTGGTACGATTGTATATCAAAGAAGTATTGTTAGTGATGTTTCCCGTTCCAATAGTACCCGTAGAGCCACCATTTCCAATTTGAATATTTCCTGCATTCATTGTAGTCGTTCCAGTATAGCTATTGGCACCTGTAAGGGTAAGGTTTCCTGCACCTTGCTTTATAAAATTACTTCCAGTTCCGCTAATGATTCCGTTGTATTCTGCTGAATTTACAATACTTAATGTTGCCGTTCTTCCATTTGCAATAGCAATATTTCCGTTTCCAGATATTGAATTGCAACTTACTACAATATCTCCCGTGGTAGTATTCGTGGTCGTTAAATCACCACTTAGACTTATGGTTCCACCATAAACTTCAATAGGCCCATTGATACTTGTAGCAGAACCGATGGTTAAGTTAGAAGTATTGGTAGCGTGACCTATAATTAAACCCGTTATTCCAGAGCTATACCTAATTTGTGTGGTATTTAATGCACTTGAAAAAGAGCTCCCAGCTACAGGTTCTATTCTTAGTGTGCCTGTTGTATTATTATTGAGGATTCCTACGGTATTGATTAGGTTTGAGATAATTCTGATATTAGCGGATGAGGACGTAACACTAGAACCCGCTTTGAAACCTAAAGTTGAAGTACTGTTCCCAAAAAAAATATTTATACCTGAAGCCGCAGTATTTAGTGTTATATCTCCTGTAGAAGATAAGACATCTAAATGCCCTACACTACTCGTTCCAGAGAAGCCTAAGTCTATTCCAGCACCACTTCCCGTAGAGGTAGAAGTAATTAAGATTTTTCCTGCACCGGTGGACTGAACTATAGTGTTGCCTTCTATAACTGTAGCTACATTACTCACATTCGTAACATCAATATCAATAGCATTATTTGCCGAAGTATTGTGACTGGATCTAATTGTAAGGTTTGCAGCAGAAATTCCTCCAAGTCCACTATGCATACCCGTTGCAAATGAAGAGGTAGCACCTACTGAGGATCTTCCTTCTATTTTTATCTTACCAGCACCCGCATCTATTGTAGTTGTTCCATAATTTACCAATGGGGCTGTAAACCCAGATTTGTTGTTTTGTCCACCAATAAAAATATCTCCACCGTTTGTATTAATTGTTGATCGCATAATACAAAAGCCCGAAGTAAAATTTGAACCTGCTCCAACACTAACTTGTGAACCAGCAACTGCATATCCGTTACCTACGGTTAAACCGTTCCAAGTGCTGTTTCCGCTTCCTCCTCCCATCCATAAATGACCGCCAGAAGTAGTTATTGAAGATGAATGATTTATAACTATTGAACCATCTGTTGCAGTGCTTGTTGTATTTCCATCACTGTTTGCCCAGATTATAACATCTCCACCGTTTGTTGTAATGCTTCTACTGGAAGAAATAGAAACATCTCCAGCACTTTTAAATAAAATGTCTCCATTTGCATTTCCTGTTGAGGTGTTAATATTTCCATTGATAGTAATATTCCCTCCACCATTCATACTTAAAGGACCCGAAAGAGTGATTGCCTCATTTTGGATAATTGTGGTGTTTGCTTCTAATTCTAATGATTTTGTATTGGTTGTGTAAGAAATTGCCGAATTAATGGTAATGCAATTTCCCATTATTTTAACATTACCACTCCCTAATTTAGAAACTATATCCGATGCGTTAATATTTACCGCTGTAGATGAGCTAGATCTAATGGTATTGTAACCCGCAACCCATCCCGAATTTTCTGCAGCGCCACCACTTGCTACGATAGTTACACAACCTAAAGAAGAAACGGTAACCCATTGAGCAAAAAGCGTTAAATTGCTTGTTCCAGAATAGGTAGCCCCAGCTGCATAATTTGTTCCACTGCCGTTCGCAGCAGTATTCCAACCCAAGAAAGTAGACCCTGATTTTACTAAAGAGCCTTGATTAGGTATCGTTATAGAATTGGTGAAAACAATATTAGCTGGCACAGTACCTGAAGTATTTGTATTTCCATCAAAGGTTATTTGATAGTTTGTACATGAGCCTGTTATTTGGTGTTGAACGGTAGTTTCAGGATATGGATTGAGCGTGTAATTGGCTGCATTTGTGCCCGTAAGAGTCAATCCCGACAAATAAGAAACAGCGTTATACGATCCAGGAGGAGTTAAATTATTGATAGTAAAAACAGGAGTACCCGTTGGAGAACCTAATCCAAGTGTTGATAGTGTTACGGCGCTTCCAGAGGCATTCGTAATGGTGTATGGAATGCTTACCGAGCCACAAGAGCTAGATTGCCCTGATGTAACTCTTACATACAAAATGGTAGGCGGAGATTCTAAATCTAAAAGAACGGGCAGTTCGCCACTTGCTTTCGACCAAGCATTGCTATTAAAGCCAGTTGGCAAAGTAGTTCCGTTTGTTGGACTTGATGATGTAACATTAGAATAAAGGTTAGTTTGCGAAGCCAAACTTATTGAACCCAATGTTGATTGAGTTGTATAAGAGCTAGAGATACTACCACCTGCGGCATATCCTATTAATCCTCCAAAAGATCCAGAAGATACAGCACTTCCCCATGAATAACAATCAGAAACATTCGTTCCCGAAACAAATAAAACCCCAATTATCCCACCCGTTCCAAAGTATAAATTATATGTACCAGATAGGATAGATCCTGTAGTAAACGATTTACTTAAATTAAATCCAATGCTTGAATTTGTTGCTATTGTATGTTGTAGAGGGATACTAGTATTTATACCAATATCTCCAATCAAACCCCCAATGGCTAAATTATCAGTATATGATCCACTAGTACTCACATTAGCGTAACTGTAACATCTTGAGATATTCGCCGTACCATTGTTTATACTTCCAACTAAACCGCCTGCAAAAAAGAATTTTTGTCTGTCTCCTATAGATTGGCCATCAGAAGAAAAATTATTTGCAGTGCCAATATTACCACTGGACCATACGGATTCAATCGTTGTGGTATATGCAGTAGCAGCATATCCTGTTGTTAGAGAAGAGTTACCTATATTTCCAGCTAATGCACCAACTCTAAATTCACTTCCCGATGTTCCTGCTACAGTTGAATTCGTTAAGATATCTATATTAGTAATGCCTATATTTCTAACTGTTGCACCCTGCAATTGTGAAAACAATCCTAAATCAGCCTTGACAGAGGTTCCACCCGAGTTTCTTATTCTTAATCCATCAATAACTTGTCCTAATCCATCAAATTTACCTGAAAAATTGATAGGAAATAAACTGTTAGAGTAGGTTTGTGATAAACTAATACTTGCTCCTAAGGCTACTCTTGTACTACTCGTTGCATTACTCATAGCTTGCGAAAGCTGTGATAAGTTTGTACAAACCGTATAGGTTTCATTTCCAACTCTAAATACAGCACTAGAACTCGAGAAATTTATTTTATTTCTATTTCGTTGTGACAAAGCATAAGTAGCACTTCCATTTGGAGCAGTTGTGGCATTGGATCCACCATGATAGACATAAAACTGCGGCGAACTGCCACTTGCTGTAATGTCTCGGTATATTAAGATATTTCCAGAGGCATTGAGTGTTAATGTTGTATTGCTACTCCAAGAAATAGCCGCATTAACAGAAATATTTGCAACACCTGAAAGGCTTAGGCTGTTTGAAGCTAAATGCCCACTGATTACACTTGCATTGACATCCGCATTACCTGTAATAGTTAGTACGTTACTAGATAGACTCCAATTGGTTCCAGAAGTCCCTGTTTGGCCAGTTGTTGATATCGTCAAGTTTTGAGCATGTATCAAAAAAGGTACAAAAAATAATATAATAGAAGTAAATTGTCTTTTCATAAAATCAAAGGTATAATTTGCAAAAATATGTAAAAAAAAGGCAATTTTGTTTATTTTAACATAAATAAAATTAATTTATTAATTATAGTTGAACTTTTATTAGTGTTTTATCCATCTTATAAGTTCTTTTGACTCCTTTTTGTTTATCTCTATGAAATAAACTCCAGAAGTTAAATCCATCACAGAAATTAAAGTATGATTTGAAATCAAAGACATTGTTTTTAAAATTTTTCCTTCCAGAGTTAAAATGTTTAATGTTGTATTTTCCCATTGTGGAACAATTACTTTTACAAAATCGCTTGCTGGATTTGGATAAACTTGAATATCAGAAACGTCATTTTTGCAATCTGAAAAGATAATTTGTGACCAATTTTCTTTACCATCTTCATCTATGTCTTTCAATCGATAATATGTAGATTTTTTTTGAAAATCATTGAATGTATAATGCGTTTCTGTTGCTTTGGTGCCTTGTCCTTTCGTTTCATATATTTTTTCCCAATCTTTGGCGTCATTGCTTTTGTACAATTCAAATAAGCTATTATTCTTTTCGGATGCCGTAGTCCATTTTATTGTTGTATAATCGTTATAACATTCTGATTTAAAATTCTTTAACTCTACTGGAAGCGCAATAGTTGTAGAACCTCCAATTGCAAATGGAGAGAAAGTGCCTTTGTATCCCGTATAAGTAAGTGTAGTACCCGAAATCGAAGTGGTTCCCATAGAAGGGATTTCCCAGCCACTACCATTATGGTGATTCAATGTTGGGGTTGAAAGTGTTCCTACCACTTCATTGGCATTCCAAGTAAAGCTGAGGTCTACTCCAGAACCTGCATTAGCAGACGCTGTATTTTTTGAGATATTCCATGTGCGCTTAACATAGGGATTTCTAATATTTCCACTAGTTGTTCCATTAAGATATGCGGTATCTATAATATTAACTGAAAATGAATCCGCTGTCCCTGTTTTATTAGTTACGGTTATAGGATTATATGAAGAATTTCCTACTGGGAACGTAAATGATGTATTATTTGAAAGATGTTTCTTTACTTTGCCTGTTCCTGTTGTTTTGATATATCCACTAGAGTTGAAATTTTTTATCTGGTTTACAATCAAATCATTATTTCCAAGTTCTATTTGTTTATTTGATGTTCCAAAATCGATCGAATCAACAGACATGTTTGAGGTTAATATCATATTATTTGAAGCATTGCTATTAAATCGAATTTTTTTAATAACCGTTGGTTTTGTATTTAATTTCCAATTGGCTCCCGTTGTGAAATTGTTATTATTATTACCATTCCATTCTGTAGCATGAACGGTAACATCTACCGTGTCTCTACAACCAAAATTTGAAGTATATACTAATTTTCCAACACCAGGGTAAACACCTGTAACTAATCCTGAACTATTGGTTGTAAATAAAGATAAATTAAGAGATACCCAAGGAGATGAAGCAGCTGCGGCATCAGCACTAGATAATTGTGTGGTATTGTCTTCATATACATCTAAAGTGCCCGTAATTACTGGATTTGAGATTGAAACCGTATTAGATGTTGCACTTGAGCAAGAGTTTGTAGAAGCGTAATAAAAGGTATTTCCATTCAATGAAGAAGACGTTGTAATTTGATCTGAGGTCTGCCCAGAAAGCAATGTCCCCGAAGCGGTTGAATTGCTCGTATTTGTATACCATTGATACGTATTTGGGCTTTTACTCAAACTCAATACACTTATCGGTTGTCCTCCGCATCGGGAATCGGGTGTATTTATTCTAATACTATGATTACCAGAAACATAATTTGAATTGGTTCCCGATAACGCAAAATCAATAAGTGTTCCATTAAATCCACTTTGCGATT
>JBIPPG010000359.1:0-2654 GCA_044368545.1 Chitinophagales bacterium
CTGTTAATATTACTATACCTGTTCTTAACAGGCCTTAAAATATAGTTCAGAATATTAAAATAAATTATAAAATAAACCGACTGTTTCTTAAGTCGGTTTATTTTTTTTAAATAAGAATTTAAATTTAGTTTTCTATAATAATGTAATAGTTTATTTTTGTAAAAAAGTTTCTAATGTATAAACTAGTAATTCGACCATTTCTTTTTTTATTTGATCCAGAAAAAGTTCATCATTTTTCATTTCTATTTATTGCCTTTCTTCATAAAATACCTTTTATTCCAGCGTTAATTAAAAGTTTGTATCGAACAAATAATAAAGAATTGGAAACAGAAGTTTTTGGAATAAAATTCCCTAATAGAGTTGGGTTAGCTGCAGGATTTGATAAAGATGCAAAACTTTTTAATGAACTATCTAATTTTGGTTTTGGATTTATAGAAATAGGCACGTTAACACCTATTGCTCAAGATGGAAATCCTAAGAAAAGACTATTTCGCCTAAAAGAAGAAAATGCAATTATTAATAGAATGGGATTTAATAATGGAGGTGTTAAGGCTGCAGTTGAAAGATTAAAAAAAAATAAAAAAGTAATTATTGGAGGTAATATTGGAAAAAATAAGATGACACCAAATGAGGAAGCTGTAGGTGATTATCTAATTTGTTTTAATGAATTATTTTATTTTGTTGATTATTTTGTGGTAAATGTGAGTTCACCTAATACACCAAACTTAAGAGCACTTCAGGATAAAGAACCTCTTACTAATTTATTATCTACACTTCAAAATGAAAATTTGAAGAAGCAAACTCCAAAACCTATACTTTTGAAGATAGCTCCAGATTTGACAAACGAACAATTGTTAGATATAATTGATATTATAAATGTTTCAAAAATTGCAGGTGTCATTGCAACTAACACAACAATTTCTCGAGATGGATTACTATCAGAAGCTAAAATTGAAATTGGAGGCTTGTCTGGTAAACCTTTAAAAAACCGTTCTACTGAGGTTATTCGATTTTTAGCAGAAAAAAGCAATAAAAGTTTCCCAATTATTGGCGTAGGAGGCATTCATTCTGCTGACGATGCTATCGAAAAGTTAAATGCTGGAGCGAGTTTGATTCAGTTATACACAGGATTTATTTATGAAGGACCTTGCTTGATAAAGAAAATAAATAAAGCGATTTTAAATAAATAATTTTTATCTTTATACTCATAAATAATTATTTTGAAAACAAAAGTTAAAATTATTGAATGTCCGCGAGATGCCATGCAAGGTATTAAAGCTTTTATACCTACAGAAAGAAAGGTTGCCTATATTCAATCTCTTTTAAGAGTTGGTTTTGACACTATTGATTTTGGTAGTTTTGTTTCGCCAAAAGCAATTCCTCAAATGCAAGATACAGCTTCTGTTTTGCAACAATTGGATTTATCTCAATCAAAAAGTAAACTATTGGCTATAATTGCTAATACACAAGGAGCTACAACAGCCTCTAATCACAAACAAATAACTTATTTAGGTTTTCCTTTTTCTATTTCTGAAAATTTTCAGATGCGAAATACACACAAGACAATTGGTGAAAGTTTAGTTACATTACAAGAAATTTTAGAAATAGCTACCTTAAATAATAAGGAGGTTGTTGCTTATCTTTCGATGGGTTTTGGTAACCCTTATGGTGATCCTTGGAATGTTGATATTGTAGGTGAATGGACAAATAAGCTATCAAATCTTGGTGTAAAAATTATTTCGTTATCAGATACTATTGGCAGCTCAACACCTGAATCAATTGATTATTTGTTTTCAAATTTAATAAAAGCTTATCCTCAAATTGAGTTTGGTGCTCACTTGCATACTACTCATGATAAATGGCATGAAAAAATTGATATAGCTTATAAAGCTGGATGCTTAAGATTTGATGGCGCTATACAAGGTTTTGGAGGCTGCCCAATGGCTAAAGATGATTTGACAGGGAATATGCCTACAGAAAAAATGCTTTCCTATTTTACGCAACAAAAAGCTGAAACCAATGTTAGTCCAATGAGTTTTGAAAGTGCATACAATGTAGCCTCACAAATTTTTGGAGAGTTTCATTAACAAAGAAAAAGAGTTCAGACAAACTCTTTTTCTTTATTTTAAAATATAATTTACTTTATTATAATTTCCTTTATTATAATTGATTTTTTTAAACTGATTAGTTACTTCAATTTGATATATTTTCGATTCTAGAATTTAGCTCATTTATTTTATAAGTATATTATACTTTCTATTTTTTTAGCCAATTGATAATCCAAATCTGTAATTTCCTTTTTATCGTGAGTAAATAATGAAATTTCTAATTGAAATGCTTTGTGAATTTTACAATCGGGATGATGGTTCATTTCATCAGCAAAACAGGCTATTTTCTCAAGAAATTTAACCAATTCTGTTTGCGATGAAAATTTGAAATTAGTTACTAACTTACCATCAATAAGTTCCCAATTCAAATTAATATTTTCCATTTAATAATTCCCCACCAATGGCAGATTTAGCTTCAATTCCTAATTTTTTCATCATTTCATAGGTGGTGCAAACTGCTGCAGAAGTAACTGGAATTCCACATTCAGCCTGAATTAAATCTATAGCTTCCAACGATGGCATTTGCACACAAGCTGAAGCAACTAA
>JBIPPG010000360.1:0-2647 GCA_044368545.1 Chitinophagales bacterium
ACAAGGACTTTTTCACGGTCTCTTTATGTTTTTGGCTATGGGGGTACTTATTCCCTTGGTGAGTGGAGAATCCTTGACGAGTTTAGCCTTAGCCAAAAAACTAGGATTTTGGCTTATTGCAGGTTTTGTATATTCTTTATTGCTCAAATTATATAGAAAAAAATAGTGAAAATAGCCATTGTTGGAGGAGGCGCTTCGGGTGTTTTTTGCGCCATCAAATTGGCCGAAAACAAAAATGCAACCATTCATATTTATGAAAAAAGCAGCGAACTGCTCAAAAAAGTAAAAATAAGCGGTGGCGGACGATGCAATGTGACCCATCAATTTATTTCACCCGCTCAGTTTACCAAAAACTATCCTAGAGGAGCCAAAATCCAAAAAAACAATTTTGATGTTTTCTCTCCAAATGATCTCGTTTATTGGTTTCAAAAAAGAGGCGTAGCCCTAAAAATCGAAAAAGATGGACGTATCTTCCCTACAACCAACTCTTCGCAAACCATTATCGATTGTTTTCAAAAAGAATTAAACAAGCCTAATATTGAAATATTCCTGAATACCGAAATTCAAGACATCTCTCAAATCTCAAATTCATATCAACTAACTACAAATTCCCAAACCCATCAATACAACTTTGTAGTAATAGCTATAGGTGGTGCGCAAAAAGCACGTGAACTCAATTGTTTCAATCAATCGCTTCCTCATACCACCATTGCACCCGTTCCGTCGCTTTTTACATTTAAAATAGATGACAAGGCTCTTACGCAGCTCATGGGACTCTCCGTACCGCAGGCACAAATCAAAATTATCTCAAGCCCATATAAAGAAACAGGGCCTCTTCTCATTACACACTGGGGATTGAGCGGCCCTGCTATATTAAAATTATCCGCTTGGGGTGCTTTCTACCTCAATGAAAAAAATTACAAATTTGAAATATCCGTGAATTGGCTAGGAGATGAAAAGGAACTAGATGTACAAAAGCGAATCACAACCAACCGACAACTCCATGCGAATGCCTTAATCACCAACTTTAAGCCAGAACCAATCCCAAATAGACTATGGGAATACTTCCTCTCGAAAGCCGAAATCAATCCTTCCAAAAAATGGCATGATATTAGCAAAAAAGAAGAAAACAAACTCATACAGCTACTTACCAATAATGTGTACACCATCAATGGAAAGACGACCTTTAAAGATGAATTTGTAACAGCAGGCGGCGTAGATACTCAAGCTATCAATACCCAAACGATGGAATCTTTAACCTACCCAAAACTCTATTTTATTGGCGAAGTCCTCAATATAGATGGCATTACAGGAGGCTTCAACTTCCAAAATGCTTGGACAAGTGCTATTGTAGCCGCTAAACATATCCTATTAAAAAATAGATAGCATGCTAATCCATGAGGAAGTCAAAAAAACTTAAATAATAATATTGATTTAATTGATTATTATCAGAGCAATTCTAAAGGTTTGTTGGCATTTGACTTAAAGTCACTTTTCATTTACTAGTTTTTTAACATTTATACTTTAACCGACTTTTTTATATCGCTATTCCCTTGCTTATAAGGCACAAGCAACGCTCATCCTTCACTCAAGCTTGCGCCAGTTGGGGGTTATTTATAATTATTTAATATACTATCTACTTCACTTTCACTAAAGTTAACTTCATAAGGAGTAATACTAGAAATTTGAATTTTACAATAATTTATATTATTTCTATTATAATAAAATGTTAAAAAATTATCTGAAAAAATTTCATTATACCTACCACTTTTTGATTTCAAAGAAATAGTTACAACAAAAAAATCATTTAATGTATCAGTTTTTTTAATTAAATCTTCTTCTTTTAAAATTAAACTAATCCTATTTAATAAAATAGTATCTTTAAAAGCAAAATCATATAAAGTCTTACTCAAATCAACATATCTTTTATCTCTAATTAAATTAAGTTTGATATCCGTAGAATTATTAATATCATCTTTTACCTTGCATGATAAAAATATAAATAATATTAAAACATTTAGTTTTTTAATTAATCTCTTCATTCGCCTTTTTTGATTATTTTAGTGATTACTAATGCAGTCGGTAGCCTTTTTTGGGTAATTTTATTACAAGCGTCTCGCTTAAAATTTCAAATATCATTCATTTTGTTAATAATTCCAGACACAAAAATACGTTTTATTTTACTTTTTTACACTTAATTTATGGATACGTCCTCATTATCGCTAACGATTATACAAGAACGAGTTGGGGAAGAAAAATAAGAAATTAAAAACTTTACAAAAAGAATTAATTTTACAATAAGTACTAATGTCATTATTATCATAAGAAATATTAAAATAGTTATCAAAGCATTACCTGTATCAATATTTTTTTCTTTATATAGATAATACATGAATAAAATAAAATACGATTCAAAGAATAACATTTTTAATGTTATTCTAATAATTTCATTAAAGCTTTTAGGACTATAATAGACATATGTAGCTACTAAAATAATAATAGAGGTAAAATAAGCATGGTTTTGATAATTCATAACTTAACTGGTTAATTTATAATAGTTTTTACAATTTAATATTCATACATTTTCAAAATATTATAGAGGTAAAGATATGCAATTTTCCAGACTTCTACAAACTAAAAAAGCCTC
>JBIPPG010000362.1:0-2625 GCA_044368545.1 Chitinophagales bacterium
TTTGGATAGATTTGATTATTATTGTATAGTCCAAAAGTACGATTTTCCATACTCCAAATCTGATCGGGATATGCAAAGTAGGAATTTTTCATTCCCAATACATTAAATATATTTTCTTTTACAAAATCTTGGAAAGACTTTCCTGAAATTTTCTCAATCAATAGACCCAAAAGGGCATAGTTGGAATTGTTGTATTTGAAACGAGCATTTGTAGTAAATTCTTTGGGTGCTCTCGCTTGGCAAAGTGCATTAAAAGCATCTTGATTGGTATAGTACATTACCGATTGAGGGTAATATTTTTTATCTAAATAAATATAATTAGGAATTCCACTTCTATGGCTCAAAAGCTGACGAATGGTAACATCTTGATATGGAAATGAAGGGAAATAAATACTAAAATAGTCATCCAAACCTATCATATTTTGTTCAATCAAAAGCAAAGTAGCTACTGCGGTAATTGTTTTGGAAACCGATGCTAATTGAAAAACAGAATTATCTTGAAGTGGTTCGTTCAAAACAGGATTGGCTGAGCCAAATGAATTTTTATAAATAATTTGGCCGTGTTGTGCTACAAGCACACAACCGTTAAACATTTTTTTTGAAGATAATTTTCTAAAAATTGAATCAATTTTATAATTTTTGTATTCAAAATTAACTATTTTCTTTCGTGTGTTTTCATTGTGATTTAGACGGAGTTTTTCCTCAATATAAAATGTTTTACTTTTCACATTGGGGTGCAATAATTTTTTATTACTATTAAAGCTGGAGCTTAAATAACAAATTGTAGATAAGGCGAATATAAAAAATAACTTGTTTTTAAACATATAAATAAAGTATTAAAAAATGTGAAAATTTCACATCACAAAGATAATCAAATTATGCTTGAGTTTTCAAACTTTTATCCACATTAAGTCGCGTTGTGTTTTGTTTTCTATTCAAATTTGATTTGAATTTGTTAGTTTTGCAAAAATACATTTTTTTGTAGAAATAAAGAAAAAAATATCAAACCATAAGAGCAAATATCATGAAAAGTAAAAAAATTGTAATTATTGGAGGAGGAAACGTGGCCTATCATCTTATCAAAAGCATTACGGCTTCGGGGCATAAACTGCTTCAAATATATAATCGTACGCTTTCCAATATCCAAATGCACTCTTCAAATTCCAACTTAATTGGAAATATAGGCGAGTTGTCTCCCGATGGCGATATTTACATCGTGTGTGTAAAAGATGATGCTATAGAATCGATGGCTACAAAATTTAATCTAAAAGATAAATTGGTCGTGCATACATCGGGCAATCGTTCCAAAGATTTGCTACAAGCTTCTAGCTCAAATTTTGGAATTTTTTATCCTATTCAAACCTTTACTAAAAATGTACCGATTGATTTTAAAAATATTCCAATTGTAGTAGAGGGAAATAATCATGAAAGTACGCAGTTAATCAAGGATTTTGCAAGTTCTATTTCCAATTATGTCTATGAATTGGACGAAACAAAAAGACAATACCTGAACATAGCAGGAGTTTTTGTCAATAATTTTGCGAATGCCCTTTTTGCTTCAATGGATTCTTTTTTGAAAACCAAACAGGTAGATTTCAAAATATTATTGCCACTGATCCAAAATACAGTGGACAAACTCAAACTGGATACGCCGCACAAAATGCAGACAGGGCCTGCGGTTAGAAAAGATATGGATACCATTTCTCGTCAGCAAGAAATGCTTACCGATAATCCCGATTTGCATCAAATCTATCAGCTGATGACAGATATGATTCTAAAACAACATGCTTAATATTTTTGTGGATTTTTTTAAATCTATACGAATCTTCAATGTATTGGCTATCGCTTGTGCGCAGTGGATCGTTTCTATTGCACTCAAAGAATCGATATGCATTGCTTTTTTTTATACATTTTTGTTGTCATCTATAGGCTATCTTCAAAATAATATTTTGGATTATGACCTTGATACTTTTGGGAAAAAACGCACTAATCAATTCCTTACCGCTTATTTTAATTCAGCTAAAAACTTGATTTTTGGGATTCATATTTTTGTAAGTATTAGTACGATATATTTCCTATGGTATGGCAATATCATTCACGGCTGTATGATTCTAGCTAATTGGTTTCTGCTAAATTTGTACAATTATTTTTTAAAGAAATATCCTCTCATAGGCAATATTACTGTAGCACTCCTTTCTAGCAATGCCATTTTGTATATCTTTTGGCTTCAAGATAATTTGAATCCTGACAATATGCTGTTTTTAGGGTTTATTTTTGTGCTATCGCTGCTCCGTGAAATCGTCAAAGATATAGAAGATATAGACGTGGATAGACAATATGGCTACCAAACCTTGCCTATTTTGCTGTCAATAAATCAAATCAAAATTGTAACCGTTTTATTGACTTTTGCTACATTATATTTATTAATCGGACTAGATATACCTACTTGGGGAAAAGGACTTGTAGCTTCTTTGTTAATGCTACAAAGTATTTTTACGTTTAAAAATCGGTATTCTCAAGCCAGCATAGTCCTAAAAGTCGTTTTCTTTGGAGGGATTTTGATGTTGGGGGTGAAGGGGGTTTTATAATGAAAGTTTAGTGTTATTTCTTGAATCAATCTAAATC
>JBIPPG010000361.1:0-2625 GCA_044368545.1 Chitinophagales bacterium
CTTTAAATTGTACATTTGTTTCTAAAATTTTAAATTCGATAAGCTCTACTATCAGTGTTACACGCTCGTGAAATACAGCTAGATTGCCTATTAGTTCATTTTTTAGTTTGGTGAGCGTATCTATGCATTCTTGATTTGTCATATTTTTTAAATTTTATACTTCTCAAAATCCTCTCTTTTCAACTCCCCATCTATCACACACACCTCCTCGTAGCTCAGCCCATAGAGATGATTCACCATTACATCGATTTGATGCTAATAATCAATTCAAATTCTTTATCTGTCAATTTCATAACCGCCAATCTTGGTTGTTTGATCAATCCTATATTTTCTAATGCCTTTACAGATTTTATTTTTTCTAATGAAATAGGATTTTCAAAACTTTCTACAGGTTCAAAGTTAACCGAAACCCATCGTTGGTCATCTGTAGTTTTATCTTGATGTGCCTCTTCTATCACTTTCATTTTCCCCATAATGCAATTCCCTTCTTGACTGTGGTAAAACAATACCACATCACCTAGTTTCATTTCTTTTAGATGATTGCGAGCCTGAAAATTACGAACGGAATAGATTTCAAACTTTCCGTTTCGCAACACTTCTTGCCAACTATATCGAAAAGGTGCAAATTTAACGAGCCAATAATTCATTTTTATATCATTATTTTGTTTATCTCGCCAAAATGGCAAATAATTGGTGAGATATAAAAGTTTTTGAAGTTTTCGAATATTCTTCCTCGCCAAATTGGCGAGTGATTGGCGAATGAGGAGACAAAACATAAAGGAACATCGCCTTGCTCGCCAAATTGGCGAGGGAGTGGCGGACAACTATACTCATTTAATTTCATACTTTATATATTTACCTCCTCCAATAACTTTTATTAATTCTAAATCTACAAACTGCTTTAAATAACGTTCGGCAGTACGATTAGTAAGATTTGTAAGTTCCGCAAATTCAGCTTTAGACAATTGTCTATTGTTTCTAAAAATCTCAAAATACCTTAACTCATCTTTATTTAAGTTTTTAATACTTTCTTTTTCACTCAAATCTTTTATACCATCAATAGTTCGTGCAAATGTTAATGTTAAAAAAGGATCTTTAAATTTGAATTGTGGTATTGACAATCCATATTTTAGATGTAATGATTTGAATGTTTTCATTCCAAATCCTTTCTCTTCAACATAATTCATTAAATTAAAAACATAAGTTATAATAGGATTTCTACTTAATGAAGGTGCCTCAAAAGTATTTAATTCTTCCAATGATATAGACGGAAGTGGTTCACCTGGGCTTGTTACAACTATTTTATTCTCATCAATTTTTATTTCACATTTAGCACTTTCAATTTCATAATCTCTATGAACTAGAGCGTTTACAATAGCTTCACGAAGAACTTCTATTGGAAAATCAGGAACATCTTTTCTTTTGAAACTACTAGTGTCTTTAGAAAGAGGTAGAACTTTTTTTAGCCACTCTTCTATTTGTTCTGGAAGTAGCACCAAAGCACCTTCAAAGTCTTTTGGCTCTATCTTTTCATTACCATAATTTACATGAGCTTTTAAAACTGCATTTTTAAATTTTGTTCGTGGGTTCGAGCCAAATAACAAAATTCCGTAGCCTGTTGGTATAAATTGTTTCGTATCATTATTCCATTCCATAGCTCCAAATTCTGCTAAAAATTCTAGAAAAGAATGATCTGTGTGCTTGAAGTCAAGATTGGCTTCTTTGATAAATTTTTTCAACGCAATCTCTGAAAATTTACTGCTATCAAAAGTAGGAATAGCCAATTCTATTGGATTTCGTAAATCTTCTTTAATGGTATTTTGCTTTCTCTCTATGGCTTGACTAAGAAATGCTTTGTTTTCTTCCTGTATTTTATGCCTGAATTCGCTATCAAACCACTTAATCTCTACACCGTGAAGCTCTAAATGCTTGATGCCTTTTCCATCAACTGTGGGGTCTGGGTCACTTATACCCACAAATACTTTTTTTATTCTGGCATTAGTAGTTCTTCTACAACAAGGTACTTTTGGTGAATTTCGTTCTACACATGGTTCAAGCGTGGTATAAAGAATACTACCTTCAAGGTTTTCATGAGCTAATTTCCTTTCTATTAGTGTAAATTCCGCATGATCTCCCTCTCTAAGTTCTCCACGATAAGCTGTTTCTATTCTTCCATCAGGAAATAGCAATAATGCACCCACTTTGGGTGGTACTTTGCCATCGGGTCTTGGTTCGTTGATGCTTTTATTCATCACATCAATTGCCATTTGCATCAATTCTTTATCGGTATATTTTTTCTTTGCCATACTTTATTTTTTTCTATTTTAAACCATACAACTCCAAATAATCATCACTTTTCCTGAATTTTATATTTCTCAAAATCCTCCTCTTTTAACTCCTCATCTATCACACACGCCTCCTCATAGCTCAGCCCATACAAATGATATACCATCACATCGATTTGATGCTCCAAATGGCTGGTGTCTTGGCCTGCTTTTTTGCCTTCTATAATTTTATCAGCAATTGAAACAAAAGCATCTTGAGTTTTTGTATCAGGAATTTTTATAGGGATTTCTGAAAGTGGAGTTAAATATAATTCTAGACTTTCACCCTTTCTTTTTCCTT
>JBIPPG010000363.1:0-2620 GCA_044368545.1 Chitinophagales bacterium
TTTTTCATACGCTTCCCACTCCGAGGTATTGGTAAAACAAAATATCTCTAACGGAAGTCCTTGCGTACTAATTTCGCGCTGTCTTACCAGCAAAATATCGTCTTTGACAATATGATTGTGAATCAAAAGATATTGATATACATAGACTCGAAAAAGTCCAATATTGGTCAATTGTTTTTGAACCAATTGGGGTGTAGCAGGCTGATTCAAATTCATTTGAGAATATTCGTTTTGTTTCTTTTTGATATAATTACCAATCAAAATATTCTCTTCAAATTTTTGTAAATCTTCATTTCCTAGAAATTTAAAACTATTGATATTCAAAAAAATAGAGCGTTTTATCATTCTACGATTGTTCTTATGAATGGGCTCATTATTTTTCAATTCCGAAGAAATAATATCATAAGTAGGAATGGTAGAAAAGGTCTTATCAAAGCTTTCAATCTTAATAGAAATGAGGTTAATCTCTTTCACATAGCCTTCTAGGTTATATTTGGGAAAATAAACCCAATCGCCTTTTTTTACCATTCGAGACGAAGCGGCGTGAATTCCTGCTACAAATCCCAAAATGGGATCTCTAAACACCAATAAAAAAATAGCGGTAATAGCTCCAATAACTGTAAATATTTGGGAAGCACTGACATTAAAGACGATAGAAATAATGACAAATAGCACAATAACAAATGAAATAATGCGTATCAATTGTCCAAAGGAATTAACTGCTATACTTCTATAGTTATTTTCATCTATAGACAAATCTTCTATTACATTGAGAAAACGATGTGCAAGTTGCATTAAAATAGCTAGTAGAAAGACCGAAAATACTTTATTTGTAATTTCAAAGCTCTTTGGATGATGATAAAAAACATAAGGAATGAGCATAAATGCCACAAAAGCTGGGATAAGGCGAAAAATACTTCTAAATATTTTTCGTTTTATCAGCACAGGAAACATTGGGATTTCACTTTCTTTTGCTATTTTTTTTAGAATGGGGTTCAATAATCTATTGAAAATAAAGTCAAAAACGACAAAAAACATTAGAATTAACAACGACTTGATTGTTATCTGTACAATTAATACAAAGCTATCCGAGAAATGTTGGTTTATATAATTGTTTATAGCTTCGGTAAAACTGTTTTTATATTCTAGGATAAGCTCAAGGTGTTTTTCGGGTGTCATACAAAAAAGTTTGTTCAAAAATACTAAATTCTCAAGAATCTAATATAAAAAAAGAGGACTCAAAAAATTTGAGCCCTCTTAACTTAAAATATTACAATATGGAAATATTCAAATTTGATAATTACATTCCTACTTTGTACCAATCTGTACCGTCGCTAATAATGGTAACGGTATTACCATATTGAGAGCCTAAGCCTTCTGGATATTCGTATACGGTCATTTTGCTATTAATTACAGTGTGTGTAATATTAGACACATCACCTTCGTATACTACTGGAACTGACAATGTAATAGAAATGTTTGAAGCCGATTTTGCATAATTCATAAAACGAATTTCTTTTCCTTTGCAAGTACTTGCCGCTGGAATCGTGAAAGTAGTATTAGCCGTACCGTTGAAAACAACAGCATCCAATGTATCGCTAACCGTATATGAAGTAGCTGCTGTAATGGCTATGTTTAATTTTCTCAATTCAGGAACCGAAATTTTCTTAACAATACCTGTAGATCCGCTAGACATCAACACACTGTCTGATGTTGTAGCTTTGCTCAATCCTGAGATAGCCAATGTATTAGTAGAAGAGGTAGTAATAGTAGTAGCTCTATCCAAAGTACCTCCTAACACAACACTATCTCCCGAAATACTTGTACCATTTTTTGCTAAGTTTTTATATCCTTTGATAGATACGCTGTCACCACCTTTGCTCAATCTAATGATAGAATCGCCACTCATCGACAATTTTTGAATCTCATTGGTAGAATCGATATCTTTGTCTGCTGTAATGTGTGTATTAATTAATGTTCTTAAACTTGTAGCCGTATCAATAATCGCTTGTTTGTTTGTATTGATTCTATTACTTAAAGAAGTCGTATCAATGATTAAACCAGCTAAGTTAACGCTATCACCACCTTTGCTCAATTTTACATAATTATTTGAGAATGTCAATTTTTGAATCTCATTGGTAGAATCAATGTCTTTATCTGCTGTAATATGAGTGTTTACTAGAGTTCTTAAACTTGTAGCCGTATCAATGATTGCTTGTTTGTTTGTATTGATTCTATTACTTAAAGAAGTAGTATCAATCACTAAGCTTGCCAAGTTAACGCTATCACCACCTTTGCTCAATTTTACAAAATTATTAGAAAATGTCAACTTTTGAATCTCATTCGTAGAATCAATGTCTTTATCTGCTGAAATGTGAGTGTTTACTAGATCTCTTAAACTTGTAGCCGTATCAATAATTGCTTGCTTATTTGTATTGATTTTTGTAGTCAATGCAGCTGCTGTATCGATAATCGCTTGTTTGTTTGTATTGATTCTGTTGCTCAATGATGTTGTATCAATTACTAAGCTTGCCAAGTTAACGCTATCACCACCTTTGCTCAATTTTACAAAATTATTAGAAAATGTCAACTTTTGAATCTCATTCGTAGAATCAATGTC
>JBIPPG010000078.1:0-9338 GCA_044368545.1 Chitinophagales bacterium
AAACGCCAAATGAAAGCAATGACTCCGCTCATACCTTGTTCAAAGTAAGGGCAATAAAATGCCATATAAATAGCTTCCGCCAAACCACTACTTCCAGGGGTTGAGGGAAGATAAAACATAAGCCAAAGAGCATATTGTTTTGCATAGATAAGCCCTAAGTCCAAAGGCGCATTTGCAAATCCCCAAACGATGGCTACGCCTACCATATATCTGCCCGCCCAGCTCATAAGTGTGTATAACGCTAGCTGAATCCAAAAGGTGATTTTTTTGTTTTTATACGCAATATTGGTTTCAAATAATTCTTTCCCAAATTCTACTATTTGGGATTGCCATCGGTGGAGTATTTTGATGCGCGATAGATTCAAAAATGCGTTTTTGATCCATCGTGGAAATACGAAAATTCCTATAAAAGCAATAGCTACAAATAAAAATATAAAGGTAAGAATGGTAAAAACGATTTCTTGTATATAATCGATATTTTTGAGAAAAGAAAGCTTGGATTGTAAAATCGTCCAGTCGGGGCAGTCTGTATGAGGTGCTAGCATTGATTTTCCATAGACGAGGAATAAAATAGGGAAGAGCAGTACGAATATAAATTCATCTAAAATAATGGCTAATAGAACCAATGAAGAGGCTTTGGCGGCTTTTACCTTGTTTTGAATGAGAAGGAAAACGGCTACGGCTTTGCCACCGAGCATACCAGGTGTGATAGCACTTCCAAATTCCCATAGCAAAATAATTTTGACTAATTCTTTGAATGTGATTTTTTTATCGGTAAGAAGTCGAAGGCGCAGTACGTATCCCAAATCTCTCAATACGAGCATACAAATAGCTAGTAAAATTCCTTTGATAACTTGTGAGGTCCATTTGATATTTCCAAATTGTGAAACGTCAATAGTTTGTCTAAAAATAAAAAGCCCAATCAAAAGGATTAAAGCAATATAGAAGAGATTTCTCTTGGCTTTTAAAGGGCTTTTTGAAGACATTTACTAGATGGAATTATGGGGTAAAATTACAAAACATTATTGATTTGTTCTTTTATTTTTTCGAGATTGTCCTTCATTTCTACTACATTGTGTTGCATCTCAAAATCATTTGCTTTAGAGCCTATGGTATTGATTTCCCTTCCTATTTCTTGTGCGATAAAATTGAGTTTTCGCCCTATAGGTTCGTCTAGTGCTACGGTAGTTATAAATAAGGCTAAATGATGATTCAAACGGCTTATTTCTTCGCTAATATCCAGTTTTTCGATAAAGTAAATCATCTCTTGTTCAAGCCTGTTCTTATCAAAATCCATTTTGTTATTCAATTCCTCAAAATTTGCAAGAATTTTTGAGCGTTTGGCATCTATTCTCCTGTTATCTATAGATTCAACTGTTTTTTTCAAAGCTTCAATATTGCTTATCCAATTTTCAAAATCTTGCGCAAGCGAAATGCCTTCGTTTTTGCGGTATTGAATCAATATTTCGGATGCTTTATCTACTTCTTTTTCCAAAAAGAGGATTTCTTCTTCAGATAATACCTCTACGCTGGTGTCGGTATTGTTGTTCAATAAGTATGTGAAAAGCATATCGGTATTGGCGCCTACTTTATTTGCTAGGTTCAAGTGCGCTTCATATTTTTCTACAAAAGAAGCCTCGTCTATGTTTACAAGTGCGGTTTTTGTTTTTTGAAGATTGATGTATAAGTCAATCTTCCCTCGTTGCAATTTTTTTTGAATGATATTTTTGAAATTTAGTTCCAGATTTCTAAAAAGTTGACACGATTTGAAATTGATTTCCAATCCTTTGCTATTCAATGATTTTAATTCAATGGTATAGCTGTTTTCTCTAAATTCAAAAGTGGTGAGGGCGTAGCCCGTCATAGAATAAATCATTTGGTTGTATTTTTTTCTAATTCAATTGTCAAAGATAGAGACACTTCTAGCTTTTTGATACTTTATTTTTCTGAAAGCTTCTTTATCTTCTTCTTTACACAGTGCATTTTCAAAATAGTATATCGTGTAATTTCAAAGTATAGTATAGTGTAATTTCAAAATTAACTATAGTGTAAATTCAAAATAGTATGTATATTTGCATCTCAAATACAATGGATTATGAGTGTAAATAGAATTATAAAAAATGCTATGGATATTTATTTAAAAAAATATCCTGTTTTGGCATTGACAGGACCTAGACAATCGGGCAAGACAACCTTTTTGCGTTCGGCATTTCCAAATTATGAGTATATCAATATGGAAAATCCAGATTTGAGGTCTTATGCGGAAAAAGATCCCAATAGTTTTTTGAAACAATATGATAAAAATGTCATTTTGGATGAGGTACAGAGGGTGCCTTTTTTATTTTCATATATTCAATCGAAAGTGGATGAAAATAAAATGATGGGGCAGTATATTCTTTCTGGATCTCAAAATTTTCATTTAATGCAAAATATTACCCAGAGTTTGGCGGGAAGAGTTGCTATTTTTAAGCTATTGCCTTTTGATTTTAATGAAATGAAATCCGCCAATTTGCTGAATGATGATTATGCCTACAATCTGCATAAGGGTTTTTATCCTGCTATCTACGATAGAGATATTCCTTCCAAAGTTTTTTATTCCAATTATATTCAAACCTATATTGAGCGGGATTTGACAGAGCTGATTCATATCAAAGATTTGCGTCTTTTCAGGAATTTTATTTCCTTGTGTGCCAATAGAGCGGGTAGTTTGCTCAATTTGAATGCCTTGGCTAATGAATGTGGTATTTCGCAGCCTACGGCTAAGTCTTGGCTATCGGTATTGGAAAGTAGCTATATTGTTTTTCAGCTACAGCCTTATTATTCCAATTTGAATAAGCGAATTACCAAAAGTCCAAAGCTTTATTTTTATGATAGTGGCTTGCTTAGTTTTCTACTAAAAATTAAAGATGCAGATAGCCTTAAAATAAGTCAGCATAAAGGAAATTTATTTGAAAATTTTATCGTAGCCGAGTTTGTAAAAAACAACTATCATCAGAACCTTTTACGCGATATATGGTTTTGGCGCGATGCGGTAGGACACGAGGTTGATTTAATTTGGCAGGATGATGAATTACTGAATTTAATTGAAATTAAGGCCTCCGAAACTATTATGCCCGATATGTTTAAGGGCCTTAGTTATTTTGAAAAAGTGATGCCCGATTTGGTTAAATCTAAGACATTGGTACATACGGGAAATTTTGATCAAATTCGTTTGCAAGGTGCTATTCAAGGCTGGAAAAATTTGAGTAATACCCTATAATAAATAGTAATCGGTCAAAAAAATGATTGAAGCTATTTCAAGCACATCAATTTTGGCTGAAAAAATCGTGTATTTTCAAAATAAAAGGTAGTGTATTTTCAAAGTAAAGTATAGTGTAAATTCAAAGTGCACTATAGTGTAAATTCAAAATAGATATTACATAATTAATTGAATTTGAAATGTTTATTTAAATATTTAAGCGTTGTGAAAATCAATGTTTCTACAACGCTTTTTCAATCCCTATTAACCATCTAAATTTGAATTGATTGTTGTTGTCTTCTCTATTGGGATTGGACAAAAATAATGGCATATCAAATCGGAAATACAACGGTTTTACGGTCTGGAGTACACCAAATTTTTTGATTTGTAAACCTGCTCCAAGTCCTGCATCAAATAGCATAGGCGAGGCATTGAATGCGAATCCATCGGCGTGTAATAAAGCAGTTCCTATTTTCCCCATATCGGCAAAGGAGTATAATTCTAGACCTAATGTTTGGCTCAATCGTCTGAATTTTATTGGACTCAATCGCTCAAAATGAATTTGAAGATTGGCGCTATATCCCGAATTTTGGGCTTTGAGACTATGCAAAGAATTTCCATCTTCAATAAAACTTCGCATAGTATATCCTCTCATATTGAGGCCGCCAGCCATATTAAGATTACTTGCATTGAGTCCAATATTATTGAAATCATACAATGAAGAAGGAATCAAAAATACCGAACGTGTAAATTCATTCTCTATCATCTGTTCCATATTGGCATTTCCTGCTTCTAGAAGCGAGGCATTAGGTACGCCATTGTTTCCTTTTTCATTTACGCCCAGTCTGCCGTAGAATCGAGCTTTTAACAAAAATTTATAGATACTTTTCTTAAAAATGTGTTCATTCTCAATGAAATTATAATTGTTATAACTTAGAATAGAAGCTCTTACTGCGAGTTTGGATTGATGATAAATATTGTTTTTATACAATTTTGAATAATAAATTTCTGCATTGATACTAGAGTTGAGTCCTCCATTGCCCCAAGCGGTAGGGTCGTAGTGATAATTGTATGTGCCATAGCTAGGACGCATCATCATTTTGTAGAACAACGAAGCTGAAAAATAATCGTTTAATGGCTTGCTCAAGCCAATCTTATTGAGTACAATCCCGTCTAACCAACGCGAATGAAATGAAAACGTACTGTTTTTGATAAAACTATGCGTGGGCGTGCTGTAATTGAAGCGATACGAGATAATATCATTGCTATTATGTCCAAAATTATTCTCACGAATAGCGCCTTTTCCTATTCCTGTATTGACCCAAAAATCAAGTTGTAGATTATGGAACGAACGCATATAATTTCCATTGAAATGAACGCCTAGTTTTACACCATCAAAATTGTTATACCATACATCGGGACGCCAAAATGCGTGGTAGTAATTTCTATCTAAATTATCGTACAATTTGTGGTCAAATTTGAACTTGATAGGGAAATAGCTGTTATTGTTCAATGGACGAATATCTGCCAAACGTCTTGTCGTATCTATTTCTACTTTTTGAACGGCTTCGGGTAGTTCTATTTTAGTACTATAATCCGTTTTGAGTTTATTGTCCCATCCTATCCAGCGAGGTAGTCTGGTGGCATCGGTTTCTTTTTCAAACCACGTATTAGGAATATAAAAATTATATTTTTTGCCGCTTTTGCCAGTAATAGTTAGGTCTATAGGCATTTGCATTTCACCTTTTCGTTTCAATCTGAGCTCGTATAAATTCCCTGAATCCAGCTTGTTCAACCCTACAAATTTGTAGTCAATATGCTTGCTGGTTTCTATCCATTGATCAAAAAACCAATTCAAATCACGTTTTGTATAGTCAATTATAGATTGTCTAAAGTCTTCAATATAAGGATGGCAAAAACTCCATTGATTAAAATAATGCTTCATTGCACCCGAAAATAAGCTATCGCCCAATACATATTGTAGATTGAAAAGCATCGTAGCTGTTTTTGAATAGACGTGTCCATAGCCTCCGCCTTGTCCCAATGCGCCGTTGAATCCATCGCTATGGGTATTGAGTGTAGGGTCTTCGTTGTGAACTGCATCGCGCATATAGCCTAGATATACATTGGCTTCACGAGCTTCTATTTCTTCATAATGTTTGTTCAAATATTTATTAGTCGGCTTGGATTGTACCAAATATTTCCCATCAATTCGTTCCATCGCCCATACGGTTAGGAATTGTGTAAACCCTTCGTCCAACATTGCTCTGTAAGTTTCATTATTATTGACCATACCATAAAACCAATTGTGTCCCACTTCGTGTGCCAATAATTTTCGATATCCAGGATCGCTGCCGCCATCCATTGTAAGCATAGGATATTCCATACCGTCTTCACAGTCTGCTACTATCATTTTTGGATAAGCGTATTTCCCAAAATCTCTACTGTAGGTATTAATGACTTTATGCGTGAATTCGGTAGCATTTTTCCAGCCACTTGCATGATGTTCTAGCACCATAGCTACTACTTTTACATTATTGATGATACTTTCATGAATTCGATACAAAGGTCCTGCAATCCACGCAAAATCATGTACGTTTCTAGCTTTATATTTCCATGTTTTTCGTGCTCCTTTTTCTATTTTTTGAGAAAATGTAATGTCGCTATCCCATTTATTTTTCCAGAAATTGGATAAATCGAGCTTGTTTCTCAATTCTTTTGGCATTACATCGTTTTCATTTTGGATTTCGCCAGTAGCTTCTACTACAAAATTGGCAGGAAAGTTGAGTTCTACTTCATAATTCCCAAAATCGCCATAAAATTCTCTGTTCAAATGCTGATCGGTACACCATTTGAATTTTCTGTCATATACTGCAAGACGAGGATACCAATGCGCCCCATTAAAATGTCGTTGTCCTTTTTGTACAAAGGATTTCATACGTCTTCGGGTAGCGCCACCTTTGCTATAATACGTGTTGAATTGCAGTTCAATCGTAATTTCGGTATTGGGAAGCATAGGCTGAGCTAGCCATACTTTCATTATGGAACCGTCTATTTCTCTTTTGAGTTCGGTCCCATTTATTTTCAAGGCCTTTATCTCATTGCCTAGATTCGCTTTTTCCCATTTTCCATATTGAATTTTTGTACCATTGGCTTCTTGAAGATTGCTCAAATAAGAATTTTCAAGAAAAGCATTTTGATACAGATTGAAAAATAAATGATAGAGCGTATCGGGGCTATTATTGGTATATTTGATGTATTCAATTCCCGAAATTACTTCATTTTTTTCGTCCAAATAGGCTTTGATTTTGTAGTCTATATCTTGTTGCCAATAATTGGACGCAGGTTTTTTATTTTTCCAATAATAAGGGTTTGTGGGAGATTGAAAATCTTGAGATTTTGTATACACAAAAGTGCAAAGAAAGAAAACAACCAGTGTAATTTTATTTCTATTCATATTGAATTATTTATGAAAATAAGTAAAAAAAATATTAAACCGAACGCAAAACCGAACGAAACGCTACAAATTGGTCTCCAAACTTGGCAAATCCTTTTTGACGCATTTCATTAGCATAATTATTGATATAATCAAAGTAACGTGTCATATCCGTAGTGCTATACTGAATGTTGAATGAACTGCCATCGGTTTCATTTTCATCCAATAGTTTGTAGAATCGAGCCGAATCAAAACATCCTGTATTGATAACGTCTTGAATATGTTCCTTTTTTAGCCAGTCGATAAACTCATTTTGAATTTCTTGATTGGGTTTTACCGTTACGCTATATACTATTTCTTGCATAGAATTTTTTTTAGAAACTTGTTGTCAATTGAGCTCTAATACCACTAAAAGCAGGCTCCATTCTACAGACACCTCCTGTACATACAATACCTTGAAGTTGTTTTACATATCCCATTGTCAATCGTGTAGCACCTTTTGTATAGGCTGCAAATAAGGAATAAAAATGATGTGGCGTTCTATTCTCCACTATGAAATAATTTGGATTGGTTTTGAAATTATATAAATCCGATATAGAAAAAGACCAGGTAGGAGCTATATTAAATTCTACCAATGCAAAAATGGATTGTCCCAGTTCTTTCTCTGCGTGTTGGTATTGAAGTTCTGTTCTTATAGATTTTTGTTTTGAAATTTTATACGAAGTTTCGGCAAAAAACGTATAGGCTTCTACATCCTTTTTTCCATCTTGCTGATACAATAATTGATTGTAATATACATATTGACCACCAAATAAGGCTTTCAATTTACCGCCTAATAATTTTTTAAATTCTACATCGGCATAGCCTTCTCTATAATAAGGGTCGGTTATATTAATAGTGTCTATCATACATAGACTAAGATTGATAGCTATTTTTGGGAATGGGGAATAGGTAAAATCAAGCGAAGTTCCTATTTCTCCAATATCTTGTGGCGCAATCTGAAAACGTGCAGGAAGTCGCAGCGAATTTTGTCTATTGATAGGCGCTATATATCCTATTCGGGTATTATTTATTTTGTTAAAATCGCCTTGACTGGCTTCTTTAGAATTAGCCATAAATTGGAAATACTCGGTTCTTCTAGCTTGTGCCGTTACGCCAAATTTTGGTTTTGTATAGGTCAATGACGTTAGAAAACTGGTCCCTGCTTTTTCTTCATATTTTCTACTAAAACCATTAAAAACAGCCTCTGGAGATTTATATGCGCCTTCAAAATACCAAGTTAAGTTTTTGTAGGTCAATGTATTGTATAGCTGATAAACAACGGTGTTGTATGAAGCGTCAAATTTATCATTAGGGTTGGTATATTGTCTAATGATAGCATCTACACCATCACGAGCACTTCCATCTAATGTCCTATTCACTACCGAAGCACCTGCATTAAGCGAAAGATTTTCATTTAATTCTTTGCTCACTTCAATATTAATCGCTTTTATAAATTGTTGATTGGTGCCAAGTTCATATTTCTGAACACCCGCCAAACCTCTTAATTTTATGTTTTCGGTCAAATCATATTTTACTTTTGCGCCAAAAATAGCATTGTCAATTCCTAAATTTCGCTCTTCAAAGGCTCTTAATGCAATTCCCGAACCATATTGTTCGTAAAAATAACCTCCTGTAACCTCTAATTTGTCTATTTTTTTTCTCAAATACCAATAACCAATACCATTAAAAGTTCTAGGAACTACAGGATTTTGGAGTATAGAATTCAAATGCACATCAAAACGAATTCCTGCATCAAATTGCATTTCGGGATTGGTATAAAAAAGTTGAAACCAAGAATTGGCAGAGGTTTTGTAGTAGTCATAATTATTTCCTACGGTTCCTATTGCCGAATCTCTATCGTAAAAATCTGCATTGAGTCTAAAATTGCCAGAAATTGAACCTTGACCGTTAAATGTGTTAAAAATATTGAATAAAATAAACCCGAACAGTAATTTTTTCATCTAATAGTTGTTAATGTGATAATAAGGTGCAAATATATTATTTATTTTAATAAAAAAAATATTATTTACCTTTGTCATAATATTTAAACAATAAAAAAAACGACATGAATAGATTATTAGTAGCGTTGGCATTTGTACTTTCAGGAGTATCAGTATTTTCTCAAACCAAAATTGGATTGAAAGAAGTACCTAGTATCCAAGTAGAAGACTTGGCTGGAAAGAAAATCAATTTGAAAGAATATATCAAACCCGGCAAAAATTATGTGCTTACATTCTGGGCTACATGGTGTGTGCCTTGCAAAAGAGAGCTTACCAATATGGTAGATCTTCAGCCAAAATGGAAAGATAATTTTAATACAGAGGTGATAGCCGTATCTACCGATGATAGCCGTGCAAAATCAAAAATTAAGTCGTATGTAGCGGGTGAAAACTGGCCATTTACGGTAATGCTGGATCAAAATCAAGATTTGATGCGTGCCTTAGGGATTCAATCTATTCCATTTACTATGATTATTGACAAAAATGGTCAAATCGTATACAGCCACAATTCGTATGTAGAAGGCGACGAATTTGAAATCGAAAATAAATTGGCGGCGATTTCTAAATAAAAACTTTACTCTTTTCTTATCTTTTAAAAATTAAATAAATGAAAAAAACAGCA
>JBIPPG010000379.1:0-2618 GCA_044368545.1 Chitinophagales bacterium
GTTCCCTTTCGGATGACTCTGATAACAACCGAATTTACAAGCGTTCACCTTTTTCAAAATCACGCGCCCCAAAGGTCTCAACTAAACCAACTCACAAGATAGTCAAACCTGTCACACGAATGACTCAGGGATACAGCGTGCCGAGAAAGAAGGCCCCGAAACCCAAAATTGTAAACTTACCAGCAAATCCAAAACCTTACGGAGACAAAATCGTCCGCCCACAAATCAAAAACCCAGTGAGCACTAGACCTGCAGACTTGATTGCTAAAAAAGCGGAGATTCCAAAAGCCACAAATCCATCGCCTCAGCCCAAAACACCAACTCCAATCGCGAAGCAACCAACCGTTGTGGCTCCCAAGGTTGTTTCACCTCCCAAGGCAGTAGCTCCACCGGTGAAGCCCCTAGTTCTTCCGCCTCTTGCAGATTTACCCGCACCTGTACCTCCCAAACCCAAACCATTGAAAATCGGGGGAGATGAGTTAGTTCCTCGTGAAAGTCAAACCGTAAAACCTATAGGCGTTCGCGACAATGATCGAGCAACTTACTGCAGTAAATGTGGCACTCGAGGTGTCCCCTTCGCTAGTTTCTGCAAGAAGTGCGGAACGAACCTCTAACATCCTTCATGCCGATGGACCATTACTGAAATAATCCCCCTGATTTAATTTGCATTGACCCGCGGAACCCCCGTAGACTAATGAAGTTCCTTTGTGACGTCGTACTTTCTTGTGCGAAACCACCTGTGGCGCAGTGAACAGCGAGAGCTGGTCCGGCCGAGGCAAGAACAATAATTTATTGATGTAATTCAGGCTTGCCTGTTTTGGATCAGAAAACTGTCCAGGTAACTGGATTTGACAGATAAACAGTGGTGCAACATCAGTAGTGCTACTTACGGCTGCCTTCGGGCAGATGTGAATGAGAGCGAGTCAACATGGCGGCAAACAAGATCCGCATTCGACTTAAGTCGTATGACCACGAGGTCATCGACTCATCGGCGAAGAAAATCGTCGAGACCGTTACCCGTGCGGGCGCGACGGTAGTAGGTCCTGTACCTCTACCTACCGAGAAGAACGTGATTGCAGTAATCCGTTCCCCACACAAGTACAAAGACAGCCGCGAGCACTTCGAGATGCGCACCCACAAGCGCGTAATCGACATCATCGATCCAACTCCTAAGGCAGTTGACTCATTGATGCGTCTCGACCTTCCGGCAGACGTCAACATCGAGATCAAGCTCTAAGGAACGAAAGAACATGTCTACTAACAGAACAGTCAAGGGACTACTGGGCAAGAAGCTCGGTATGACCCAGGCTTGGGACGAGAACAACCGTCTCGTGCCAATCACTGTGGTTGAGGCCGGCTCGAACGTCGTCACCCAGATCAAGACCCTAGAAAACGACGGTTACACCGCGGTTCAGGTTGCCTACGGCGCCATCGACCCACGCAAGGTGAACATGCCAGACGGCGGACACTTCGCCAAGGCTGGAGTGAACCCTCGTCGTCACATCGCAGAAATCCGCACCGCTGATGCAGCTGACTACACCGTTGGTCAGGAGCTAGGTGTTGAGGTACTAGAGGTTGGCCAGTTGGTCGACGTCGTTGGTACTTCAAAGGGTAAAGGTTTCGCAGGTCACATGAAGCGTCACGGTTTCCACGGTGTTGGTGCATCTCACGGTGCTCACCGCAACCACCGTAAGCCTGGTTCGATCGGTGCATCTTCAACTCCATCACGCGTGTTCAAGGGAACCCGCATGGCTGGACGTATGGGAACCGACCGCGTAACCATGCTGAACCTAACTCTCCACGCTGTAGACGCTGAAAAGGGTCTACTGCTAATCAAGGGTGCAGTACCGGGTCCTAAGGGATCTCTAGTATTCGTCCGCAACGCAGTGAAGGGAGCGTAACCATGTCATCGGTTGACGTTCTAGACGTACAGGGCAAGAAGGTTGGCTCGGCCGACCTACCTGCAGACCTGTTCGACGTGCAGACTAACGTTCCACTAATTCACCAGGTAGTCGTAGCGCAGCTGGCAGCAGCTCGTCAGGGTACCCAGTCGGCTAAAACCCGCGGTGAAGTTTCTGGTGCTGGTCGCAAGCCATTCAAGCAGAAGGGTACCGGCCGCGCTCGTCAGGGTTCGATCCGTGCACCACAGATGCGAGGCGGTGGCATGGTTCACGCTGTGAAGCCACGCGACTACGACCAGCGCACACCAAAGAAGATGATTTCGGCAGCGTTGAAGGGTGCGATCTCAGACCGCGCTCGCAACGGTCGTCTACACGTCATCTCGGAGTTCGCCATTGGTGCAACCCCATCAACCAAGGCAGCCAGCAACGTTTTGGCCCAGCTAACTCAGCGCCGCAACGTGCTAGTTGTGCTAGACCGCACCGACGAAGTTGGTTACCTGAGCTTGCGCAACCTAAAGAGCGTTCACGTTCTTCCGGTTGACCAGCTAAACGCATACGATGTGTTGCTGAGCGACGACGTGGTTTTCACGAAGTCGGCACTCGACACCTACATCGCCGGCCCAGCTAAGGGTTCATCGGTTAAGGCCGTTGCAACCTCGAAGGAGGCATAGCCATGACCGCTGTGAACAAAGACCCACGCGACATCATCTTCGTACC
>JBIPPG010000364.1:0-2616 GCA_044368545.1 Chitinophagales bacterium
TGTTGTAGTTGATGGTGTCACATTGATATTAGCTGTTGTAGCTCCAGTAGACCAAGAATATGTAGCATTAATATCTGAAGGTGCAAATTGATGAACTAAGTGAATATATCCAGCACCAGCATAACCGCTTCTGTATTCCGAATATTGGCTCCCATTACTAAAGTTTTGTACCCAAACACCTCCATCAATTCCACAAGATCCATATGAAGCTGGAGATGATGTCCAATAAGGAGAATTTTGAAAATTGCCAACATTATTTTGTTTTAAATTTAAATACATTAAATTTAATTCATCTTTTGATGGTAAAAACCAATTATTATATCCGCCAAAGGAATAAGTATTTAAAAATGTTAAACAACCATTATTTTTCCAATTTAAAGAATTTTGAAATCCTGAACCTACATTATTTGAAGTATTTAGTATGTTGGTACAATAACACCCTACACCCACATTAGGACCACTATGAAAATTAGGTGCTGCTTCCAAATACCTCCAACCATTAGAATTGTTCCCTTTGTCATAAAATACAAAACCTCCTGCAGGCCCTACTGAACCAATAGTATAAATAGAATCTTGAGCCATATTAAGATTTACTGATAATTTAGCCGTGTCTCCACTACAAATTGTATTAGCATTAGAAACAATCTGAGCATTATTAATAATAGCTTTTACTGCTATTCTTTTACTTTCACATCCATTAATAGTTTGTGATGCATAATAAGTATTCCCATTAACTAAAGCTGTATTAGAAGACAATTGAGCACCACCTGTTGAAGAAGCATACCACTTTATATTTGTACCCGTTACTGATAAATTACTTAATGTAGCACTATTACAAAATGTTTGAATCGTAGCTCCAGATGGTAATGAAACTGGATTAACGGTTATTGTAATAAACTTTCTACAAGTAACCCCATTTGTAGTAATATCCACCCAATACTGTGTTGTAGTTGATGGTGTCACATTGATATTTGCTGTTGTAGCCCCCGTTGACCATAAGTAAGAAGCTATAGTTGCGCTAGTTGAAAAACGTCTGATTGGACGAACATATAGCTCATAAATTTTAGAATACTGATAAAAATTGCCCCCACATTCTAAACAAAAATGACTACCACTTGCAGCGGTTAATTGAGTGCTTGTCCAATATAAAGTGCCCATTGAAGGGATTGGTCCTACATTAAAATTGCCTAAGTTATTAAGTATTAAATTTTGATATATTTGAGCAAATTCATTTTGAGATGGTAAAAACCAGTCATCATATCCATTTATCGAATAATCCAAACATCTTTTAGCTGCAATAGATGAAGATAAACAATTTGCAACAATTGCATTTGTATTCGTTAATCCATTACCAATTAGTAAACTAGTAGCTCCTAAAACATTAGTATCACCACAACCCCAACTACTATTTTGAATATTAGAAGCTGCTGCTTCTAAATACCTCCAACCATTAGTATTGTTGCCTTTGTCATAAAATACAAAACCTCCAGCAGGGCCTACTGAACCAATAGCATAAATAGAATCTTGAGTCATATTAAGATTTATTGACAACTTAGCAGTATCTCCACTACAAATTGCATTTGAGTTAGAAACAATCTGAACATTGTTAATAACAACTTTAACAGGCAATCTATTCAAACTTTCACATCCATTAATAGTTTGTGAAGCATAGTAGGTAGTTCCATTAACTAAAGCTGTATTAGCAGGCAATTGAGCACCACCTGTTGAAGAAGCATACCATTTTATACTCGTACCCGTTACTGACAAATTACTTAATGTAGCACTATTACAAAATGTTTGCAAGTTGTTTCCAGTTGGAGCTTGCGTACTACAAGAGTTATATAAATTTGTAATTTCTTGTTGAGTTAAAGCACGATTCCAAATTCCAATGTCATCTATTTTACCATTAAACCAAGTTGTTCCTTCATATTGTCCTCCTATTTTCCACAAAAAACTATTTGTACAAGCTCCTGGATTGCCATCCCATGTATCCGTTGAAATCAATTGACCATTTACGAAAATTTTACCTCCCGTAGAATCCAAAACAAAAACATAATGATACCAAGTATTATTACTTACATTAGGTTGCAAAAATGGTGGAGAATTAAAATATCCAATTACTCTATTTGAAAAATTTCTTGCATACCAAGATTGAGTACCAAAACCATTGTTTATTATCGTATTATTATTAGTTACATTTGTATAATCACCATATAAAATTTGAAAACCATTCCAAGAAGAAGTAGTATATTTTGAAAATATATTCTGTTGGCTACTTGGCTGACTATTCGAAACCAAATACCATAAACTAATTGTTAATGGAAAATAATTTTGTGAGGCAGTATTTGGTATACTTATTTGTTGATTATTGCCAAATAAATAAGCCGCATTTGTATTGCCATTTCTATCTGTAGACAATTGAGCTCCAGCTACATTGCCATTAAAATTATTTCCACTTAAATCATTAGCATTTCCAGAGAATGGATACCATGCTTTTAAACCATTTGAAGGTACATAGCTTGGAATTTGAGCATTTAAATTTAATTTAAAGAAGATCATTAAACTAAAAACAATAAGTACTTTTTTCATTTTTATATATTTTTTACTTTTCCTACT
>JBIPPG010000365.1:0-2609 GCA_044368545.1 Chitinophagales bacterium
CTACAGTGCATTTGTGGTATATAAAAAAGGATATTAGTCGTTTTACCATCGGTAAACTGTATGAGTTTGGAAATAATTTCTTTATTGTCAAGAAAATCAAATTTGCCTTCACGGACTTCTTGTTTTTGTGAAATTCCTGGCGTTTCATTATAGTCGTAGTATTCACACATATTGTTTTGTTGCAAAATAGTATAAACCGTTTTGCATCCAGCACAACAAAAATATTTTTGGTCAAATGTAATGTCTAGCGTTGAACATTTGTCACCACAATGATAGCAAGGAGTTTCCTTGGTTTCCAACATTTCGTTATTTTTTAGGCAAATTTACACAAAATTACAGATTTGTGGCTTTCTCGCATGACACTTTCGGCTACACTGCCCATTAGTAACCGCTCAATGCCACTTCTTCCATGGCTTCCCATTACAATAGCGTCTGCTTTTATTTTCTTGGAATAATCTATAATACTTTCACTTACCGAATGGGTTCGTTCAAATTCAAACACGAAGTTAAAATTTGGATAAATGGAAGTGATTTTTGTCTTAAATGCATCGAACATTTTTTTGTCTGACTCTTGCAATTCCATATCGGTAGCTATTTGCATAGGAAATCCCTGAGGGTCGGAAATGGTGTTGAATTCCAAACAGTGAAATAAATAAATAGTGTCTTGAGAAGATAGCGTTGTGCTCATTTCAACGATCTTTTCGCTGTTTTTTGAAAAATCAATAGGGCAGAGGATGGTGTTGAATTTCATACGTTATTTATTTAGTTATTTTAAAAAATTAGTCTGTTTGAGAATGCTCAATGTTTAGAAAATAATTACAACTACCTATTTTTTCTTTCATATCCTCAATCGTACTCTTATCAAACAATTCTATAAGATTTGCTTTAATACTTTTATATTGAAAATGAAGTGGACAAGGTGTTTTTTCATTACATCTTTTTAGTCCCATTACACAGTCATTTATAAGTGAGTTTCCATCAATACATTTGACAATATCTAAAATCGACTTCTTTCGGATTTCTTCCGTAATAAAGAAACCTCCATTGGGGCCTTTTCTGGACATTAATAAGTCGTCTTTTACTAGTTTTTGTAAAATTTTATTTATAAAAGGCAAGGGTGCATTGATACTTTCTGCTACTATTTTCATATTTACTTTTTCATTATTTTTTGAATGTAATGAAATACAGATCAATGCCCTAATTGCGTACTCACATGATTTTGAAAACATTTGTAATTTTTATAGCACAAAATTACACTAAAAAAAGATAATTCAATCTTTTATTTTTTAACTAATTTCAATAATTGTTGTTTATTCCCAAAAAAGCAGTTCAAATCTACTTTGTGTTCAATACCTTCCAAATGTGCTTTATCGGTATATTGCCAAAATTCCCAATGCCCATCATCATCTAGCGTAGGCGCAGTAATTCGGTAGCTTGCTATCCATAAATTATAGCCTCGAAATTCATCTAATAAATGGTCGTTGTAATAACTTTGATAAGAATACACTATTGGTTTTACGCCATAATATTTTTCAACCGCTTCGAGCCATTTTTTAATATTTTTTATGAGCAATTCTCTATCTTTATCTTTGCGAATATGCTCAATATCAAGGACTGGAGGCAAATCGCCACGTTCAAGCGTTACGGTATTTACAAAAAGCTTGTATTGTGTTTTCCAATCCATTTCGGGGCGATAAAAATGATAAGCACCACGTAGAATAGATGTTTTTTTAATATTTCGCCAGTTTTTCTTAAAAAATGGGTCAATTTTATAGTTCCCTTCCGTAGCTTTTATAAATGCAAATGAAATTTCTTGTTCGGCTACCATTTCCCAATCGATATTGTCTTGATAACGAGATACATCTATCCCCAATACATTATACCCTTTCAATTTTGGAAGAAAATAAGAATAATTTTTGATAGAGGCAATATTGTATAAATACAAAACTCCCGCAAGCGTAATAGCTCCAGCAATTAAAAAAATATAAAGAGTAGCATTATTTGAAAACTTCTTGGACATTACTCAAAATCAATTGTAGCGTTATATCCCGCGTGTGAACGAATATTGATAACTTGTTCGCCATCCAAAATTAAATATTGTCCTTTGATACCCGTAAGAATGCCTTCCAAAACAGGTACTTTGTCCAGTTTTACCGATTTTACCGTTTTTGATAATTTTTCAGTAGGAAAATTCAAATGATAGCAGGTGTCATCGTCCGAAATATATTCTTGTAATGAAGCGGGTAGCTTAGCTGCATAAGTTTGTTTTTCCGCCAATAAATCGATTCCTTCAATTTTCTCATTTTTGAGCATAACACGCCAATTGGTTTTGTCGCTGAGAAATTGTTTTAAGAATACTTCTATCTCTCCCGCAAGCTGCCTGTATGGCGTATTTGCTAGGATAATGACTTCATCGGCACCTTGGTCTATCCATCTTGTTGGAATTTGGTCGGCACGTGTTACTCCTACTTTTAGCCCACCCGAATTAGCCAAATATACAATATGTGGCTGTAAATGATTGGCTTTTTCCCATTCTATATCGCGTCCTTTTCCCAAATGGGCTTCGCATAATTCAGGGTTGATAATACAAGGCGAATTCATAGGCGACG
>JBIPPG010000366.1:0-2598 GCA_044368545.1 Chitinophagales bacterium
CCGATTTTCCAAATGCAATTTCATTATCTTTCATATTGGTAATTCCACCAATTATAAGAGCTTTTAAGCCCTCAAATTTTCGAGAATTTTTTAATGCGACTATCATTCTATCAAAATGATAAATATATTCATCTAAATCTTCAAAAAACAATATTTTGCCATTGAGATTGAAGCCATTATCCGTTCCCAATAATGAATATAAAATGGATAAATTTCCTCCAAATACTTGTCCTTTCACCGCTACATTTCCATTTTTATTTAGAGGATGAATGGGAAAAGAAATTGGAAGTAATTTTCCAAAAATATAATTTTCTATAAATTGAAGCGTTTCTTCACTTATCTTATCAAAAGTAATAGGCATAGGGCCATGAATGGATTCGATTCCATAGAATTGATTGACACGATTGTGAATCAATGTCAAATCGCTAAAGCCAATCAACCATTTTGGATTTTCGATAAACTGAGTCCAATCAATTTTATCTATTACACGATTGGTCCCATATCCTCCACGAGCGAATAAAATAGCTTTTATGTCTGAGGAATCTAACGCTTTCTGGAAATCTTGAGCCCGAAACACATCTTCTCCTGCAAATTGATTGAAAACGGTATCAATAGTTTCTCCTATTACGGGTTCAAGCCCTATTTTTGTCAACCAATTTATAGCAAATTTTATTTCGTCACTTGATATGCGCTTTGCGGTAGATAAGATAGCTATTTTATCTCCTTTTCTCAAAAATGGTGGTCTATAATACATATAATGCAAAAATACTTATTTTTGAAAAAAGTAAATACAATTAAATTGAAATAAACAAATAGAATGCATTAAAAATAATGCCTCAAAATATTAAAATGGGTAATTGATACTAAAAAACTATTTTCTTAACTGAATTTTTTTGATAATTTTTGTACCATTTTTTGATTTTACTACTACTATCACATAGTCCGAGGAAGTTTTCAATCCCTCAAAGATAACAGCAGAGCCATTTTCCAAGTCTTCGGCAGAAACATTTTTCTCACCAATTACATTGCCTTGCAAATCATATAAAATAATACCTATATCCTCAATAAAATCTTCTCCACAGCAGTTTATAAGCTCATCTACTTCTATTTTAATTTGCCAATCTTCTGAATTATGAGCAAAAATGGTATTGAATGCAAACAAAAAAGAAAATAAAACCAACCAGAATTTATTTTTATTCATATATTTGAATTTTAGAAACGAAATTTAATTAATAAAGTTACGTTTATATTAACACCGCAAATATATAAAATATTTTATAAATATAAAATTATTTTTATGACAAAAAAATTACTCGAAGAAATTAAGAAATTAGTTCAAGCTATTAAGAACAATCCAGACAAAGTAGAGCCTAATGATTTTGAGCTACTTCACAATTCTTTTGAGGAATTGGACAAAGCGAATGAGATAGAGCTGCTGTTATCAATATACAGGATTTTGCACGACTATTACAATCATCACAATGAGATAGAAAATCACGAAAAATTATGCTATCAATTCATGCCATTGATGATTAGGATAAAAGATTATATGAATTTGGGTAGAATCTACTTAGAACTGAGTATCATCAAACGTGTAAAAGGCGAATATGACGAATCTTTAGAATTTATCCAAAAATCGATACATACCTACGAAAAAGCTCAAAACTACGAACGAGTTTCTATTGCGTTGAATTCATTGGCAAATATCTATTTAGAAAAAGGACAATATAGCCTAGCATTAGAAAATTATCATAAATCTTTTGAATTAATCCAAAATGAAAAACGTACCGATTTTTATTATTTGGTCAAACATAATTTGGCTAGAATTTATATCATTCTCAATTTTTATGACAAAGCATTAGAACTCTATAAGCAAGACTATGACACCGTCATGCAGGAGAAAAACTACGAACGATGTGGGGCTATTTTTCAAGGCGTAGCAGAAATTTATACAGAAGAAAATAGGCTGATGCTTGCCTATAAATATGCAAAACGATCTATCGAATATTGGGAACAATCTACCAATCTGAGAGGAAAAGCAAGTGCCTACACCACTTATGGTTCGATACTTAGCAAATACAAAAAATATGATGAAGCCATCAAATATTTCAATATATCGATAGATATTTGCGAATCGTTCCCATACAAACGAGGCTTGATACAATCTTATGGCGAACTGGGAACTACATTGTATGAAATGAATGATTTCAAAGGTGCTATTGATAATTTGGTCAAAGCTAGAGATATGGCCAAAATCACAAACCTCAACTTTGAACTAAAGAAAATTTATTCCATTTTGTACCCTGCATTTGAAAAAAATGGGCAAAAAGAAGAGGCTTATGATACCATGAAAGAGCTTATTCTTCTCAATGAAACCTACTTTAACCTCAATATTCAAGCAAAAGTAAATGAGGTTCAGGTAAATTTTGAAATGGAGAAAAAAGAAATAGAATATAACAAAGAACGTGAAGTAGCCGATTATAAAAACAATCTTTTCACTTATTTGACCCATGAATTTAGAACACCGTTGACTTTGATAAAAACGCCGTTGGAATTGATAAAAATGGAAACGGAAGACCCTATGGTAAAACAACGTGT
>JBIPPG010000367.1:0-2580 GCA_044368545.1 Chitinophagales bacterium
GAATAAGAGTTTCCCTTTTTATGGATACCGATTTAGCATTGATTCAAAAAGCTAAAGAGTTAGGTGCCGAACGAATTGAATTTTACACGGGATACTATGCCGATTCATTTAAGGATAATAAAGAAGATGCCATTTCTAAATATACAGAAGCATACAATATTGCCGTAAATATTGGATTGGAAATCAATGCTGGGCACGATTTGAACTTAGAGAATTTATCTTTTTTGAAAGAAAAAATGCCTGAATTGATGGAAGTATCTATAGGACATGCGTTAATTAGCGACTGTCTTTATTTTGGACTAGAAAATGTAATTCCAATGTATAAAAAACAACTAAATAATTAATTATGGGATTTTTAATATCTATTTTAAGAGGATTTTGGGCTATTTATACCTATATCGTTATCGCTATAGTTGTAATATTTTCGTCTATTATTGTATTTTTCACCTCATTAATATTTAGAGGAAGAGCAAAAAAATTCAACCTCTTTTTGTGTCTTCACGTTTCATCTCCTGCTATTTTGCTATTTTCAGGTATTTTCCTAAAAACGTATGGTAGAGAAAATATTGAGCCTAAAAAAGGTTATGTATTGGTTTCAAATCATAGTTCTTATATGGATATTTTTGCAAATCCAACATCTGTACCTGTTTATCATTTATTCACTTATTTGGCCAAGGCCGAATTGGGGAAAACGCCGGTTTTTGGAGTAATCGCTCGAAATTTAGCCGTATTAGTAAATAGAAAAAGTATGGAATCACGAAAAAAATCATTTACTTATATGAAAAAAGTACTGAATGAAGGCATATCAGTATTTTTGTATCCAGAAGGCACTAGAAATAAAACCAATGAGCCTTTATTACCCTTTTTTGATGGCGCATTCAAATTAGCAAAAGATATGAATGTACCTATTATTGTATGTACATTAGTAAATATGAAAAAAAGAAATGATATCAATAAGTTTTTGGATATGTCTCCAGGAAGATTGTATTGCTATATAGAATCACCTATTGACGTAAATCAATACACAATAGAAGAGTTAAAAGAAATGGCAAGAACAAAAATGCTAGAAAGACTCTCTCAACATTAAAATTTGAACTTCATCCCCACGGCAAAACTTGTTGCTAATTGTTTTGGTTTTTCTTTTTGAGCAGAGAAAAATGGGAAATTTTCAAGTTGTGATAAATAAGACGTTACTGAAGAAATGTGCAAAGCTACTTTCTTTGATACAAAAGCATCCAAATCAAATCCAGCTATATAACCCAATTGAAGGCTATTATAATTTCTTTTATCTGCATCGATACTAAATTTTCGTTCGTTCAATGTCAATAATTCTCTTTCTACATAATTGACTTGATACTGCAAGACGCTTCCATACATTAAGCCCGCCTTGAATGAAAGAATTAAAGGATTTTCTTCTTTTAGGAAAATAGAATAACGAGCCATTAATGGAAATTCAATTTGGTCTATATACATAAAACCATTTTTCTCCAATAAGTTATCCTTCTCCGAAAATGTTTGAATATATTGACTATACATAAGTCCACTTTCAATGCTCCATTTTTTGCTAAATTGATACCCAATTTCTGAACCAAATTGATACCCAAATTTCTTATTAAATGTAGCATTACCCGTAAAATAGCTATTTTGAGCATCTGAATTCATAAACACTTGAGCGGCATTTATCCCCAAAGTCGTAGTTAAATAAAAATATGGATTAAATGATTGTTTAATCCTATCAAGGACTGGAGTTTCATAAGTATAATTTTGGGAAGCAATCTCCATCGAATTATCTGAAATTAAGACTCCATTATTAATTGATTCTATAGGTTCTATCAATTCCCATTCTGAATCATCTTTTAATTGCTCAGTTAAAATTTGCTCTCTTTTTGAATCAATTTCCGTTTCTCCATTTTGTTCCATAGTTGACCGAACATTAGAAGGATTATCATTCGTTGATTGATTATCTGCAATTTCTATATTTGATTGATTACCTTCAATTGAATTTTGTGAATTTGATACAGTATTTTGTATTTTATTTTTAGTGAATTTTTGTGAATTTGAAGAATTTTCTTGAATTGCTTTTTGACGAAGAATTGCCTTCTCTTGATTTTGAATTTCTTCAATTTTATCAGGATTGGTAAATACAATCTCAGGTTTATTGCTCATCAACTGATTAAAAATAGGCATCATACTTGATTTTAAAAATAGAAACATTCCAATTGCTCCTGCAAAACCAAGAAATAAAGTAGCTATTTTAGCAGCATCTGTTGAATACCAGAAAATGATTTTTCTATCATTTTCTTCTTTTAATGCCGAAGCAATTCCTTCCCAAACACTTTGAGGCGGAGTCATTTCAGCTTTTTCAAGCTTCTTAAAAATCGTATCTATATTACTCATTCTTATCTATAAGACGTTTAAATTTAATAAAGGGTTGTATCTATAAATTCATTTTGTATAATTCTTCTATCTTTTTTTGCAATAAGGCTCTTGCTCTAGATAACTGAGACTTGGAAGTACCTTCGGAAATGCCCAGTTTTTCGGCAATTTCTATATGATTATAGCCTTCAATAACATACATAT
>JBIPPG010000384.1:0-9195 GCA_044368545.1 Chitinophagales bacterium
TACATCTATTGGGCTGACTTCTTTTGGTCACCCGCTAGAACGTGGGACGAAGTGCGCTGGGTGGCAAGACGCACGTACTTGACGAAAGACAAAGCTGAAAAACGATTCGGTAAGGTGATTGCGGCGCAGTTGAATTACGCAAAGAAACCGAAGAAGGGCGCGGGCGATGGCACACCTCAGAACGAGCCATGGGACCGTGCCGAGGTCTTTGAGATTTGGTCTAAAGACGATTTGAAGGTGTACTGGTATAGCAAGGGTGTCGATGTCATTCTGGATGTGAAAGACGACCCGCTGACGTTAGATGATTTCTTTCCATGCCCCAAGCCCGCAATGATGAACACGACGACATCGAATCTGATGCCGCGAAGCCTGTTCGTCTTTGCGCAAGACCAGTTTGATGAGTTGGACATCATTAACACGCGCATTAAATATTTGACTGAAGCCTGTAAGGTCACAGGTGTCTACGACAAGTCGGCTGAAGGTGTGCAGCGGTTGTTTACCGAGGGCGTGGAGAACAGACTGCTTCCTGTTGATAACTGGGCGATGTTTGCAGAGAAGGGCGGCATCAAAGGTCAGATGGAGTTTGTGCCGATTGAAATGATCGCCAAGACCATTGAGTACTTGCGTATGCAGCGTGGCGACAAGACCCAACAGATTTATGAGGTGTTGGGGATTAGCGACATCATGCGTGGCTCTTCCAAAGCATCGGAGACAGCAACCGCGCAAAGCATCAAGGCGCAATTCGGTAGCACACGCTTGCAGTACTACCAGTTTGAATTGGCACGTTGGGTGCGTCATGCGCTGAGACTCAAAGCCGAGATCATGGCGACACACTTTCAGCCTGAGACGTTAATCAAGATGAGCAACATGGAGCACACCGCTGACCGTGAACACGTTCCTGCTGCGCTGCAAGTGATTGCGACCATGGGCATGAATCAGTATCGCGTGAACGTAGATGCTGACACGATGGCCGCCGTCGATTGGGCGCAGAAGAAACAAGACGCTGCCGATTTGCTCAACGGCATTGGTAACTTTGTGGCGCAGCTAACGCCACTGGCACAGAGTTCACCGGGTGCCGCACCGTTTGTGTTGCAGTTGCTCCAAGCCATGCTTGCGGGTGTCAAAGGCGCCAGCAATATTGAGGGCATTTTGGACCATGCGATTGCAGCAGCCAGTAAGCCGCCTGAACCACCACAGCCTAATCCCGGTCAGATTGCGGAACTTAAGAAGATGGATTCCGAAACCATGGAGAACTTGGCGAAGGCTGAGAAACTCAAGGTTGAAACCATGATGCTGGCTCAAACGAACCCGCAAGCTGATATGCAGATGGAGGCTCAAAAAGGCCAGATGCAGATGCAAATTGAGGGGCAGAAAGCACAACAGAAAATGCAGAACGAGCAGGCCATGGCACAAATGAAGATGGGTGCTGCGGCTCAAAAGTCTGAGCAAGAGTTGATGCAACAGATCACTAAAGATCAGCACGATATGGCGGTTGCCAGAATTCAGGCGCAGAACAAAGTGATGCAGCAGCCGAACCCGAACTTGCCCGCAACAAAGGGTGCAGGGATTGGTGGCGCACCCGCAGCGGTGGAGTGATAAATGGCTTTCTACCGCTACAAGTGCAATAAGTGCAACGAACACTTTCATCGGGTATGCAGCATCAAGGCATACACCGATGATCGTGAATTCGACTGCCCGACTTGCATAGTCAAGACTGAGCGCGTCATCGAAGCCCCGATGTTGGCGGCTGATGAGACTCTCAGCACTTTGCGGGCAACCGATGGCACAGACATCTCAAGCAGGACAAAACGTGCCAAGTACATGAGAGACAACAATTTGGCGATGGCTGATGACTTTAAAGAGACATGGGCTGCCGCTGAGAGTCAACGCGCAAAGCATTTCACGGACGGGTCGGACGATAAAAAGGCTCGACGAGAAGCAATAGCAAGAACTGTTTACCAAAACCTATAAGTAACCTCACCCGGGAGCACTACACATGAGCGATTTACGCACAGCACTAGAAGAAGCCGTCAAAGATACGGACTTAGACCCCTCCACGGAGGTCGCGACCCAACAAACAGCGCCCACGGTTGCTCCTTCATCCGAAGGCGCTCAGATTCCCTCATCTGAAGAGTCTGCGACCTCCACCTCTGACACACCATCGGTAGATTTGAATGCGTTGGCTGAACGCCCCCGCGATGCCGATGGCAAGTTTGCACCAAAAGAAGATGCTGGCATCACACCAGGACCAAAAAGCAATCAGCCGCCTGTACAGGCTGAGAGTTCATTGCCAGCACCAGAGCAAGCCAGACCGATTGACCGTGCGCCGCAAGGTTGGACACCCGCCGAGCGTGAAAAGTGGTCAATGCTCCCCGACGAAATTAAGGCTCGAGTCACACAGCGTGAGCGTGAAATTAACCACAAGCTGACAGAGACTGCCGAAGCACGTAAGTTCGCTGACGCGGTGAGCCAGACGATCAGCCCATACATGGCGATGATTCAGTCTGAGGGCGGCACACCTGTCACCGTGATTGCAAGCTTGCTTCAGACGGCAGGGGCGTTAAGAACTGCGCCCCCACAGCAAAAGGCACAGCTAGTGGCCGCACTCGTCAAGCAATACGGCATTGATGTGGGGATGCTCGACCAGGCGTTGGTGGGGCAGGGTCCTCAAGTAGACCCGATGGAAGAACGCATCAATCAGCGTGTAAATCAAGCAATTGCACCCATTCAGCAGCGTTACCAGCAGATGGAAATGCAGCAGATGCAAGAGATGCAAGCCCAGAACCAAGTGGCAGTCAATGCGGTGGAAAACTTCATCAACAGCCAACCCTATGGCGATGTTGTCAGGGCTGACATGGCTGACATCATGGACTATGCGACAAAACGTGGCATTCAGATGTCGCTAGAGCAATGCTATCAACGTGCTTGCGAGTTGCACCCAGAGGTTTCAGCCTTGGTCGGTAGGCAGCAACAGACTCAGCAGTTGCAGCAAAGCACAAATGCTGCCCAAGCTGCTCGAAACCGTGCCGTATCGGTATCGGGATCGCCAGCGGGTGGCGGAATGGCGCAAGAGCAAAGTGCAGACGATATTCGTGGCGCAATTGAAGCAAGTCTTGCGCAGATGAGCAGATAGTATTATTCTATCGATATCCAGAATACAATAGTCTGGATGTATTAAGTGGACGAGCCTACAAAGCCATAGCCACCCGACTCCAGGAGGAGGCTAAAAGCCTCCCCACCCTACCTCGCGGAACTACCGTGCGAAAAGGATGCGTCTGACAAATAGGCGGGAATATTTCCCATTCATTTTTCAGATATTGGAGTTAATCATGGCATTTGCTAATGCAAACGTAAGCGATATCATCGCTACTACGATTCAAAATCGCAGCAAGAAAATTGCTGACAACGTCACCAAGAACAACGCTCTGCTTGCTAAATTGCAACAGTCAGGCGGTGTGCGTACAGTCTCCGGCGGCAACATTATTCTCGAAGAGCTTTCGTTCGCTGAAAACGCAAACGCTGGCTTCTATTCGGGCTATGACTTGCTCCCAATCGCAGCACAAGATGTTGTGTCTGCTGCCGAATTCACACTCAAGCAATTGGCTTGCCCTGTGATTATCTCCGGCTTAGAGCAGTTGCAAAACAGCGGCAAAGAAGCGTTCATCGACTTGCTCGAAGCACGTATGGCTGTGGCTGAAAGCACAATGAGCAACAAGCTCTGCGGCTCGATCTATTCCGATGGCACTGGTAACGGTGGCAAGGAAGTGGTCGGTTTGAACGCTGCTGTGCCTGTTTCTCCTGCTACTGGCACCTACGGTGGAATTGATCGCGCAACTTTCGCGTTCTGGCGCTCACAAGTCGCTGACGTTAAAGACTACGCATCAGCCAAGCCAGGCCCTGTCTCCGGCGCATTGTCTGCAATGTGGGCAAAGTTGGTTCGTGGTTCAGACCGTCCAAACCTGATCGTCATGGACAGCGTCATGTGGACTGCCTACTTGGGCGAGTTGCAGAATCAGCAGCGATTTACTTCTGCTGACACAGGCAACCTCGGCTTCCCATCAGTGAAGTTCATGGATTGCGATGTTGTGCTCGACGGTGGTATTGGCGGCTTCTGCCCACCCAAGACCGCATTCATGCTCAACACCAAGTACCTGAGTTTGCGTCCACACAAAGACCGCAACATGGTCCCACTCTCACCAGAGAAGCGCAGCGCCATTAATCAGGACGCAAGCGTCTCGATATTAGCCTGGGCTGGGGCAATGACCTGTCGTGGTGCGCAGTTCCAAGGCCGTCTGGTTAACACCACCGCCTAAACAAAGGGTGCTCCGGGTGGGGCATCTTTAGGGGCGGTCTGAGCGATTGGACTGCCCCGTTTTTTGGAGATAGATCATGCCAGCAACATTTTCAAGCAGCACCGCTAACACAAGCTACGACCCAACGGCCTCACAAGCCACGGGTGGCGCAAGCACCGGAATTGACGTTGCCGCGCAAAGCGTTGGCGCACCCGGCGGTACGCAGATGCGTATTGGCGGGACCGCGTTCAGCTTGTCGGTCAATATCCCTACGGCACCCGTAGAGGCAGAAGCCGAAGTACCAGCAGTTTAAGTACCACCCCCTCAGGCACAAAAGTCTGAGGGTTTTTCACATCTAAAAAGGAAATATCCAAGATGCAAACCACCCAAGCAACAGAATGGAATGACGACTCGCAAGCGTTTGGTGATAACGAAGGGCGTTTCTCTGACGACAAGAAATTGTATGTTGAGTTTTATTCACGCCCCGTGCAGGACTCAGTAGCAAGTGCTGAAGCCAAGCGACCAATTTTCATCGATGCAGACTTCGTGATTATTAGAGTCCCCGGCGATAAACGCACCGTTATTGACCGCATGGCAAGTGATGAGGATCGCCAACGCTTTCCACAACACTTCGCACGGTTTAAGGCAGGACAGGCTGAACAGACCGTTGGTACACCACTTGAGATGTTGCCTGGCATGACTGCTGGCAAGGTTAAAGAGTACCAGCACTTTGGAATTAAGACCGTTGAGATGTTGGCTGAAGCGTCTGACAGCGTTGGTCAGCAGTTCATGCAGTTCCAAGCTGACAAGAATCGCGCCAAGGGCTATCTGGCTTTGGCGACAGACAACGCAGCGGTTCGTGAAGTAGATGCAAGATTGACCGCAGAGAATGAGGCGATGAAGTCTCAACTTGAAAGTATGCAAAAACGCTTTGACGATTTGATCAAAGCAAAAGCTAAGTAAGGGGTAGGGGATGGCCTTTCAGATCGTTCGTAACGAGACTTTAATTGAGGTCTGCAACGCCGTTGCGGGTCTGATCGGCTATACCAAAACTAAAGATGCTGTGGGTTCGCAAGACCCCAAGATGCAGCAGATTGTTGCCACGGTCAACATGGCAGCAAAAGATTTACTCTCAATGTCTAACTGGCAAGAGATGGTGCGTGAGGCTCAAATCGTCGTTGTCCAAGACGAGATTGGGCAGATTGAGAAAGAATACGATCTACCAGAGGATTACCACCAGTTCATCGACCAGACGCAGAACAACTTGACGACCAAGCTGCCTACGCGCAACCCAATGGCGGCTGTGCAATGGCAGACAGTCAAGGCGCTGATGCCTACGGCTACCGTGCAGACCTTGTGGCGCGTCAAGGGCAACAAGATGTGTTTCTTGTACCCGCCTGCAACTCCTGAGACGATTCAGTTTGAGTACGTCTCATGCGCGTATGTGCAAGATGCGGATGACGCAACGCTTTATAAAAACGTAGCCGATAAAAACGCTGATGTGTTTTTGCTCGACCCTGATTTGATTATGCAGTTGTCTCGCGCACGTTGGCTTGAACTGAATGGTTTTGATTCTGGTGCTGCGATGCGCGACTTCCAACGCCTGTACGACAACCGTATCGGTGGACCACAAGGCGCACCAGTGTTGAATATGAGTGGTGGCGCGGGTAGCGTTCTAATTAACATCGGCAACGTGCCGCAAACTGGGTACGGACGTTAACCATGCCGATGCAACCCATCACCCGCGGCAAGGTACGCACCATGACTGCTGCGACCGCAGTTAACGCAAAGGTCGTCATGCCACCACCAGTGGGCGGCTTAGATTGGATTAGCCCGCTGTCGAATATGGACGTTAAAAACGCCCAGATTCTTGACAACTTCATTGCCCGACCACAAGGTGCTGAGTTGCGCGGTGGGTGGCAGGATGTGTTGGATACACCCTTTGAGGGTTCAGTCAACACGCTGATGAGTTACCCAACACCGGGCAACGATCTTGACAAGCTATTTGCAGCCGTGGGAAACAAGGTCTGGGATGTCACACCCGCAACCGACCCACTTAACCCAAGTGCTCCTACGGTGGCTTTAGAAGTGCCTGTAACGCACGCGTACTGGTCTTGGGTCAATTACTCGCTCAAGACTGAGAAGTACCTCTGTGCAGTCGCTCAAGGCGCTGGCTACTACACCTATGACGTAACCGATGGTTGGGTCAAGCGTGAGATTACAGGTGTGGAGCATTTAGAGTTTCGCTCCATTACAACGTGGAAACAAAGGCTCTGGTTTACCCAAGCTAATTCATCTGAGGTGTTTTATCTCGGCATCGGTGAAGTGCTCGGTGGCGAGGCAAAATTCTTTGATTATGGTCCCATGCTCAAGCGCGGCGGGTTCGTGCGGGCAATCGCATCGTGGACCATGGACGGTGGCAACGGCCCTGATGACTACCAATTGATTTTTGGCTCTGAGGGTGATTTGCTGGTTTACAAAGGCACAGACCCCTCAAATGCAGATGCCTATGCGCTTGTTGGTGAATGGTATCTAGGTAAGTACCCAAGGGGCGACAGGTTCTTTACACCTTACGGTGGTGATGTGCTTGTGTTAACTGACATGGGCTTGATAAGTGTTCAAGCGTTAGTGACGGGCAATGCCTCCGCTGTCGGGATTGAAAATCCAATCATCAGAAAGATTCAAGCCCGTGTGTCAGAGCGCCTGTCTGAGACGCTTGAAACTGGCAATTGGGAAGTGCGCCTAATACCTTGGCTTGATGTGCTGTTAATCAGCGCACCGAAAACTAAAGGCGGGTTGTACGAGCATTATTGCTTGGGCATCACATCGAAGGGCTGGTCAACATTTAGCGCCATCCCTATCCTAACTGGTGTCATGCACAACCGCATTTATTACATGGGTACGTCTAATGGTCGTGTCGCACACGCCTTCGATGTCGAGAGCGATGGACTACTTTCTAACGACCCAGAATATGGTTCAGGTGCGATGGTGCAGGGGCGTGTTACGTCTGCCTTCACCGACTTTGGTAAGTCTGCGCATTTAAAACGATTTCTTCTCGCCCGCCCAATTTTCCAATGCTCAAGACCGCCAAACCTCAAGGCGCGGATGAAACTCGACTACGCCCGTGGAGCAAGGCTTGCCGCGACAGGCAATATTGACGTTGAACTCGCTCTGTGGGATTCAGCTATTTGGGACCAAGCGTATTGGTCTGGTACAGGCAACGTCTACCACATCTTGATCGGTGTGCTTGGCGTGGGCTACTTAGGTGCGTTTGAATTGGTGGTCACAGGTGAGCGTGGCTTGATCTACACCGGAACACATTTAACGGCTGAGATCGGAGGGATGCTTTGAAGCAGATCATCGTTCGTGAAGATCATATCGTCGGCCCTTGGGTCTGCGAGAGAACGGGTGGCACGTATGTCCCCGGCGACTCCAGCACCATGGGTCTGGCTGATGCGCACGGCAACTTAATCGGTGGCGTGATTTTCGATCACTACAACGGACGCTCAATTGCGATGCACGTTGCGGGCGAGGGTCGCCAGTGGCTCTGCCGTGAGTTCATCCATGCTTGCTTTGACTACGTGTTTAACCAACTTGGTGTGCATAAGGTCATCGGCATGGTGCCATCGTGGAACAAAGACGCATTGCGATTCGATTTGAAACTCGGCTTTGAGAAAGAGGCTGTGATCGAGGACGCAGTGCCGAATGGCGACTTAATCATTTTAACGATGACCCGCGACCAGTGTCGTTGGCTGTCACAGGAGCAATAACCATGGGAAGTAAAGTATCCGCGCCACCAGCGCCAGATTACAAAGGTGCCGCTGAAGCGACTGCGAAAGGTAATCAGGTCGCCGCGCAACAGAACACTATTGCCAACCGTCCGAACATCAACACGCCCTACGGTTCACAGACTTGGAACAACAACAAGACGTTTGACCAAGCTGGGTATGACGCTGCATTAGCGAGTTATAACTCAACCGCTACTCAGGGTCGATATGAGGACGCAATTGATAACGATGGCAACACCACACAACGGTGGGTAGCGGGTACTGGACCCACGGGTACTGCGCCAGACCGCAACGCTTTCACCACGGACAATTGGACGCAGACAACAACGCTTGCTCCACAAGCGCAAAAGGCGTTAGATAGCCAATTGGCGATGCAGCAGGGTCGCAGCGACTTAGCCAACGGTCTTATGCCTCGCGTAGCTGAAAGCGTCAACAAGCCATTTGACTTCGCTGGATTGACCGATTGGGGTAAGGGATACCAAGGCCCGGGTGTGGCACATACTTCGGTGCCTACGACTGCGGATAAATTGCAGACAAGCATTGGCAGGACACCTGACTACATCAGAGGTTCTGGTGATGCAATTTACAACCAAGCCACATCGCGCCTTGACCCACGGTTTAACCAAGGACAGTCTGACCTCGATGCGCGTCTAGCAAACCAAGGCATTACGGCGGGTTCTGAGGCGTATAACCGCGCACAGAACAACTTCTCCATGCAGCGCAATGATGCGTACCAGACCGCGATGAACAACGCAACGGCTCAGGCCAGTGCGGATGCCTCACGCGTACAGGGCATGGATTTGAACGCTGCCAACTTTGGCAACACCGCACAGAATCAGATTTTCGGTCAGAACTTGAACGCAGCTAACTTCGGCAACCAAGCGCAGCAGCAGGACTTTGCGCAGCAAATGAATATGTCGAACTACCAGAACACGCTTCGACAGGCGCAGTTTGCGATGCAGCAGCAAGAGCGTTTGCAGCCGTTGAATGAGATGAACGCGCTGATTACAGGCCAACAGGTCGGTATGCCACAGATGCCTACATTCAACCAAGCAACACCATACAAAGGCGTGGACTACATGGGTGCTACTGCGGCGCAAGGTGCGTGGGACATG
>JBIPPG010000368.1:0-2560 GCA_044368545.1 Chitinophagales bacterium
CACAGTTTATCGATATAGCAGCATTCTATGGATTGTTTATACCAGAAGGTAAAGTCAATGTTCATAATCCACAGGGAGAAGTTTCTGCAAAAAATGGTACTGCTATTTATAATGATTTGCTAGTATCTTTTTTTAATAAGCATAAAGTATATATTTATATTAGTAGTGATAGAAATCGTTCATATAATTATTATGACAACTATCAATTATCACAGATTAACATGAATAATATAAGACTAAAAGTTTTAGATGACTATACTGAAACAACATATGGTGAACATAGCTGGCCTATACAAATTGTAGACATAAACCAAGTCAGTTCTAATAATTATTGTGAAATTTCAATCCAGTTAATAACATCTCCTAGCTATGAAGAAATAGCTTTTTATGGATTGAATGGTGATATTGTTTCAAATTCTAACCGAGGATTTGTTATTAAAAAAGATATTTTAAATTCTCAAAATAATAATCAAGAAACTGCCTTTAGTCAAGCAGTGTTATTTAAAGTGCCTAATGTTGATGTGTCTGGACAAAAGAGAAGTGTGAGTTCATTAATTAGAATTTTGTATAAGGGGAATATTGTCTTTAATCCATTAGATATTGATGCTTTGTGGGAAGATAAAAAAAGATATTTTTTATATAATGATATTTTTCCAAATCTAACTATAAGTACAAACTTTAATAGTAATCAAGAGATTAAAATTATATCTTTTGAAAAAGAAAAAATAATTTCTTATCAGGGTTTTTCAAATTATATGAGTGAATCTATTTTGCACGGATATATTATGTTTCATAAAGGGAAAAAAATTATCGTGGATTCAGATTTATCTCAGAATATTTTAGTTAAGGATAGAGTTTTATTTATCTCAAAAAAAATAGAAACTTTAGATGATTTTACTATTCATATACCAAAAATTTTAACGAAAGGAGCTTGTTCAAGTGCATTTAGAATGGGAACAAATATAGATGATTATCCAGATTATATGAGAAGCGTTTATGGGTTTTCATATAATATTAAAAAGCATCAAATTAATGATGAAGGAACAAATATTCACATACTTTCGTTAGATATTGAAGGACAATACGATTATTGTTTCTATAATTTAGGTTTAACTGGTGAAGAGTTAAATATATTAAAAGGAATTATTCCCACTAATTCAACAAATGTTAATTTCTATTTTCACGATGAGTTAAGTAATCCTCATGAAAACATTTCATCTAGAACACCCTATTTTAAATATTCTTTGGGTATTATTTATGAAAGTAATGGAGGTCTTTCAGTCGAACTACCTATAAATCCAATATATGTATATGGCTTTAATCATCATTTTTTATCAAGTAAAGAATATTCTGATTTTGAAGAAAAGGCAAACGAAGAAAATCCTATTATTTTAACTAATGTTTTATAATTTATGGAAAGTGATATTCAATTTTTAGAGTTTCTAAAATATTTTACATTAAAAGGTAGTAAAGTTGGTTTTAGAACTAGTAATAATTACATAGATTATATTAGTAGCGATACACTTGTAACTACTCCTGAGGGCTTTTCATTTACAATAAAAAGGCTTAGAGTGAATATAGGATTGTTCAGTTTTAGTAGTAATGAAAATGATGAGGATTTCCTTCTAATAATATAGGTAATCATATGATTCCTGAATTTGTTTTAAATTCAAGTTATAGTGATAATACATACACAAGATTTGTTTTTGTTTCTGATTTTTATCAAAAATTTAAATTAGAAAACCCAAATTGGATTACCGAAACATTTAATCAATATGGGATTAATAACACATCTTACGATTATTATCCCTATTCTATGGTAATATTGGTTAAATCATCTGATTTAGTGCAGTTTCAAACATTTTTAAATTTAGAATATGGACAACCAATATTAACAGTTGGAGGAGAAACAACCTATATGCTAGAGTATGAACCATTTTCTATTGAAGCTTATGAACCAAATTGTTGGAAATTTTTCTTTAATAAATCTTTAGGCAATGCTTTGAAAAATAATGATTTTAATAATTTTTTTAAATATGATAAAAGAATTTTAAAAACTGAATTATCAATTGAAAATAGAAAGGCATTATTAAATTATCTTGTATATCAAGAATATTGGGGTATAATTGATTTTGATGGATTAAATGAAGCTGAATTTTTTTATGATTTATTAAAATATATCAATGAAAATGATGAAGTCGAAATGTATAATTTTTTCTTTGAAAATAACTCTCTTTTCTTCATTAATGCAATGAGTAAATTTGGCTCAGGATCATATGATGATTTAAAGTTTAAGGTAATAATTTTTCTTCTAAAATGTTTTTACAAAAAAAGTTCTCAAAATTTTGAAAATGATAATATTTCAAATCAAATAGAAAATTTATCAGAAAATAGAATTATACCAATTATAGGTAATTCTTTAAGTTTTTACGGCGGATATTCGTTTCATGGGGCAATGATTCAAACAGAATATACAAATGTTGGAGTAAAAATTGTAAATTTGAAAATACATAAATTAATAAACAAAAATTCTAACGATTTTAAAACTGCACCAGTAGAT
>JBIPPG010000369.1:0-2558 GCA_044368545.1 Chitinophagales bacterium
TTTTCAATAATGGCATCAGTTAGTTTTTCAATTTTTTGTAATATAGATTTATTCCCCGATTTTTGCCAATACAATAAATGCTCGTAGGCATCATCGGTTAGCTCAATTTGCATAATGCTTTAAAATCCTTTGAAGACATTTTGATACCTTTCCCTTCTGCGATTTGTTGATCACCCTTTTTTATCATTTCCACAAAATCAGATTCATAAAGACTTTCTGAATCTTTTTTAAGCTCAAATTTTATTTTCAAAGCCTTCAAGAAAGCTTTTATAGCTTCTATTTGAGAAGAATCAACCGTATTCGCTCGTATATGAATCGTTTCCATACTCTTATTATTTATAATTCTAACGCAAATATAATAACTTAATTTCAATAGAACTTAAAATAAAATACAACCATGCGTTTTTATTTAATCCCTAAGTAACTTGTACCTATATTTCATTTTCTTGCAAATATCAATGCGTATTTTAAATAATTTTTATATTGATTTAAATATACAACTTACTAAATTGCTATTACAACATTTCCTATCAAAAAATACTAATATAGAACAACTATTTTATCCTTATTTTTAAAGTCAAAAGCTTTATTTTTGTAGCATAAAAATCATTCATAAAAATGAAAGAATCTATAGCAAAAATCAATGCTAGTATTGCACCAAAACGTGCTGAAATCATAGCGCATCCTTTGTATCAGGTGATAAAAGATATTGAAGATGTTCAAATTTTTATGAAATATCATATCTATGCGGTTTGGGATTTTATGTCCTTATTAAAATCGCTACAGAATATGCTTACTTGCACGCAAACGCCTTGGTTTCCAAAAGGAAATCCAGACACTCGATTTCTTATAAATGAAATCGTAATTGGTGAAGAAAGCGACATAGACGAGGAAGGACAACGAATGAGCCATTTTGAGCTTTATTTGAAAGCTATGGAAAAATGTGGCGTTTCGGTATCCGAAATTGGAGTATTTACCAAAACATTACAAGAAACTAATTCTTTCGAAAAAGCTTTTGAAATAGCTAAAACACCATTGGCGGCTCAAAGATTCGTGAACTATACATTTGATATTATCAAAACGAACAAAGACTATTTAGTCGCTTCCATATTCACTTTTGGTCGTGAAGATTTGATTCCCGATATGTTTCTTTCTATCGTTCAGGATTTGGACAAAAAATTACCCAACACTATTTCTACGTTTAAATATTATTTAGAAAGACATATTGAAGTAGATGGCGACCATCACAGTCATTTGGCATTGCAGATGGTAGAAAATTTATGTGGCAATGATACTGAAAAATGGAATGAAGTCCTTGAATTCACTATAAAATCCCTAGAAATGCGAAAGCAATTATGGGACGGTGTATATGAAGAAATAATGGCTAAAAATCAATTAAAACATGCTCAATCATAAGATAACCGAAGAAAAGAAACGTACTTTATTGATTATTCATGGGCTGTTTGGAAGTTTGGATAATTGGCAAACGCTTGCAAAAAAATGGAGTGAGCATTTTCGTGTATTATCGATTGATGTGAGAAATCATGGTCGTTCGTTTCACACCGAATCTATGTCTTTTGAAGATATGTGTGAGGATATCATCAAATTATTAAACCATTATGGATTACAGAAAATTTCTATTCTAGGCCATTCGATGGGAGGAAAAATAGCTATGGATTTTGCCGCCGCATACCCCGAATTTGTAGAAAAATTAATTATTGCCGATGTAGCACCTTATAAATATGATGCGCATCACAAGGAAGTCTTTGAGGTATTGGACGCTATGGATTTTTCAAAATTTTCAAACCGTGCTGAAATAGAAGCTTTTATAGTTTCAAAATTGCCCCACGACAAAGCTACTGCTCAATTTATATTGAAAAATATCAAGCGAAATGAAGACACTTTAGTTTTTGAATTTAAATTCAATCTCAAAACATTAAAATCTTGTTATAATTACTTGATTGAACGTATAGCACCAGCTGGATTTGATGGCAAGGTTTTGTTTCTTTCAGGCGAACATAGCAATTATATTACCGCAAGCACGTCCACATTTTTGTTTGACTTATATCCACAAGCAGAAATCGAAATCATCCCCGATGCAGGTCATTGGATTCATGCAGATAATCCTGAAGCGGTATTTGAAAAAGTTTTAAATTTTGTAAACTAATAATATGATAAAAGAATTAGAGCCATTCAAATTTTCAACAGAAATTCCATTGCGTTGGAAAGATATTGACCAATTTGGGCATGTAAATAACGCTAACTATTTGACATTGTTTGAAGTAGCACGATACTATTACTGCTTGGAAGTGAATCAATGGAATTGGGATCAAGATAAATTCATCATTGCTTCGGCGCATGTAGACTATTTGCGTCCTTTATTTTTCCCTGCAAATGCCAAAATTTATTTGAGAATAGATGACATAGGTACCAAGAGTTTTAACTTTCACTATGCTATCACCTACTTAAAAAATGATGTAGAAAAATTAGCGGCAACAGGCTATACAACTCAAGTCATGTATGATTTGGACCAACAAAAAACGATTCCTATTCCATCT
>JBIPPG010000080.1:0-9113 GCA_044368545.1 Chitinophagales bacterium
ATGTACCATACGCTATAAAATAAAAAAAGCCAAACGATATTCGTTTGGCTAAACTTAGTAGCGAGGGCTGGACTCGAACCAACGACCTTCGGGTTATGAGCCCGACGAGCTACCTGCTGCTCTACCTCGCGATATTGGACTGCAAAGATAATGCTATTTTATTTAAAGTGTCAAGATATTTGACAATATTTTTTTTATTTTCTTTTAATTCGTTGGAATATAGCTAATTGAAGCGGCTTTATTTATTTAAATTGTAGTTGCATCAAATGAATTTCGTCCTGATCGATACGTTTATTCAAATTAGCATCAATAAAAATTACAAAAAATAGACTTTTAAAAGGTAACTCTTCCAAATCCGCTTCTTTTTCATTGTAAAAAAACTTATTTATTTGCCATTCCAACTCCACAAAATCATTTTGTTTTGAAATTAAATTGGCTCTTTTATCGGATTCATTTTCATAATAAATATAATGGTGGGCTTCATTATTGATAAATATCGCATCATAAAAACCTGATTCATTGGGCGCCATTCCTGTTCCTGCTTCAAAAAACGGGTATTTTTCAGCGGCATCGCCTATTTTAATTTTATTAAAAGCTTCTTCATTGTCAATCACAGCTATTTGTGTAGCATAAAATTTTTCATTTTTTGTGTCATAAGGCTTACAAAAAAATCGAATCGCAAAAGCCTTTTTATCTACCATAAGTGATTGTTTAAACGAATTTAACTCAGTGATTTTTTCGTTTTGTATAAAATTAATGGTATGATTTTGTTGAGCAAAACAGGTAATGGAATTCCAAAAAATGGCGAGTAAAATGCAGTATTTAACTATTTTCATAAGAAATTGATTAAAAAAACAAAGGTATAAAAATTATAGGAGAAATATCTAATTAAAACTTTATTCAAAAAATTCTTGTTTATATTGAATGAATTTAAACTTCAAAAAATCACTTTTTGCGGAATTATTGCCTGCAGATATAATTGAAAATCCTTCAAGTCGTCACGTTTTTGAGGCTTGCTACAGCTATGTGCATCCAAAGAAGCCAACTAATCCTAAATTGTTAGCATTTTCAGATTCTATGGCTTCCTTATTAGAAATAAATGAAGAAACTATTCAATCGCAAGATTTCATCAATATAATAACAGGAAACAACATATTACCTCAAACGAGACCTTATGCAATGTGTTATGGTGGTCATCAATTTGGGAATTGGGCAGGACAATTGGGCGATGGAAGAGCAATCAATTTATTTGATATCATAACGAAAAATGAACGTTGGACGCTTCAATTAAAAGGCGCAGGGCCTACACCATATTCTCGAAATGCGGATGGTTTTGCGGTTTTACGTTCGTCTATACGCGAATTTTTGTGCAGCGAAGCGATGTTTTACCTCAATATTCCAACTTCTAGAGCATTGACATTATGCGAAACTGGCGATGACGTAATGCGCGATATGCTATACAATGGAAATCCTCGATTAGAAAAAGGCGCTATTGTATGTCGTGTAGCCAAAAGTTTTGTTCGATTTGGCAATTTTGAAATTTTTGCGAGTAGAGGCGATACCCAGCGTTTGCAACAGTTGACCGATTTTGTGATAACACAATATTACCCACATTTAGGAACTCCTTCTAAGACCGTTTATCTTCAATTTTTCAAAGAAGTAGCCGAACGAACGATGCAAATGATTATCCATTGGCAACGAGTTGGATTTGTGCACGGCGTAATGAATACGGATAATATGTCTATTTTGGGCGATACTATCGATTATGGACCTTTTGGATTTTTAGACTTTTACAATCCAAATTATACACCCAATACCACCGATTTCAACGGTAGACGTTATCGATTTGACAATCAACTCAATATAGGTATGTGGAACTTGGTTCAATTGGCAAATGCGCTTTATCCTTTAATTCAAGAAGAAGAGCCTATCTATATGATTTTAAATGAAATAAAAGAAAATTCAGAAAGAGATTTATTTCAAATGTATGCTGATAAAATTGGGTTAGATCTCAACTCAAAAACGGTGGATTTAATTCAAGAAATGCTGCAAAATATGGAATTGGAAGAAATAGATTATACTATATTTTTCAGACAATTATCAAAAATAGACAAAAATGCTTTACCCGAGAAAGCTTTTGATGTAATTTCTATTGCTTTTTATAAAAAGGAGTTCTCTGATTCTATAAAAAACAAATGGATTCAATGGCTTGAAAAGTATGTACAAGAAGTTAAGCTATTAGATGAAATAAAAGAGGATAGAGCACTGAAAATGAATAATATAAATCCTAAATATATTTTAAGAAACTATATGCTTCAGTTGACGATAGAAGCAGCAGAAAAAGGGGATTATTCTTTATTGCAGGAAATGCAAGATTTACTCAAAAATCCATATAAGGAATTGCCTCAATTTGAAAAATGGTATAGCAAAATGCCCGAATGGGCTCGAAACAAAGTGGGAAGTAGTGTTTTGAGTTGCAGTTCATAATTTTTTTTGTAATATTGCAATAGAAAATATCAAATATGGACATCATCGACCCAAATATTCAGGAGTATTTAAGTGCACATTCTAGGCATTTGACGCCAGAACTGGAAGAATTGGAACGTCAAACGTATTTAAAGGTATTGCTCCCTAATATGATTTCGGGGAAAGAACAAGGCGCTTTTCTCAATATCTTTTTTGGAGCTTTGAAGCCAAAATTAGCGCTAGAAATAGGTACTTTTACTGGCTATTCGGCTATTTCAATGGCATTGGCAATGGATAATGATACTAAGCTTATTACAATGGATATCAATGCAGAATTGGAACCCTTGGTAAGAGAATTTATAAGCAAAAGCGGACTTGAACATATAATTGATTATCGATTGGGCGATGCTATGCAAATGATAGATTCTATTGCAGATGATTCGTTAGATGTTGTATTTATTGATGCGGATAAAAGAAATTATCCAAATTATGTATTAAAATTAAAGCCAAAACTGAAAAAAGAAGGGATTTTAATGATAGACAATGTATTGTGGCACGGAAAAGTTGTAATGGTAAATCCAAATAAAGATACTCAAGCTATAATTGATACCAATAAAATGGTATTTGAAGACTCCGATTTTATTACATCTATCGTACCTATTCGCGATGGAATTCTTATGGCAAGAAAAATTAAATAAAATAATATATATAATTGAAAATGATACATTTAAGACCAATCAACGAAAGTGATACTCAAAGAATTTTTGAACTATGTCAAGACCCCGAAATTTCAAAAAATACGGGTGGTAGCATTCCATTTCCCTATAAAATAACGGATGCTGAATATTTTATTCATAAAGTTAAAACCTCGGTAGAAGAGAACAAAGCAGCCCATTTTGCTATTTGCGAAGCGGATTCTACTTTGCTAATAGGCGTAATTTCAATTGATTACATAGACTGGAAACATCAGAAAGGTACCATTGGCTATTGGATGGGGAAAGAATATAGAAATAAAGGCTATATGACCGCAGCATTGAAACAAGTTATTCATTTTGGATTGTACGAAAAGGATTTGAATCGTGTTCAAGCCATACATTTTGACTACAACCCTGGATCGGGTAAAGTGATGGAAAAAGCGGGAATGGAAAAAGAAGCTATTATGAAAAATTATTATATGATTGATGACAAACCTATTAATGTAGCGTTGTATGCTGCTACAAAATGAATTTGGATTTGAAAAAAAAGATTTATATTTGCACTCAAAATATATAAAAAAATGATTTTAACAAACAATAGATGGTCGACAAACTACGGTAAATGCCCGAATAGGTACAGTTAAACTATTATTGTTTTTCAATATATAATAGCCACTGTATCGCACAGTGGCTTTTTTTTTGAATGATTTAAAAATTGAAAATGAAAAAAATATACAAATTAATCAAACCTTGGCTTTTGCCTTTTGGCATTGCGCTTATGCTCTTGCTATTCAATATTATTATTAGAACCTTGGAGCCCAAAATTTTGCAAGCGACAATTGAAGTGTTGCAAAATGGAAAAATCAATGCTTCGGACCGCTTCCTCAGCACCATACAACAGTTACTTTCTGTGTTAAATACTGCTACTATTCAAAGCAAAATCCTTGCATTGGGACTTATATTTATATGTCTAGCGGCTATGCGAAGTACGCTGGGATTATTGAGCAAATCCATTTCAATAAAAGCATCGGAGCAAGCGATGTACAAGCTCCGTACCGATTTATTTCACCATATTCAACGATTGCCTGTAGGTGCATTTGAAAAAATAAATAAAGGCGAGCTTATTCAACGAAGCAGCGGTGATATGGAAACCATCAAAAACTTCCTTTCCAATCAGTCCGTAGAGCTTTTCAGACTAGTAGTTACCGCTTCATTTGCTATTACAATGTTGTTTGTCATACATTGGAAATTTGCACTTTTGAGCCTTGTGCTATCGCCTTTAATTCTAGCGATTTCTATATTTTTTTTCAAATACGAAAGCAAAGTATGGGAAGCGCACGAAGAGGAAGCGGACAAACTCACCAATATTGTTCAAGAAAATCTGAATGGACTCAAAACTATTCAGGCTTATTGGAAGCAAGATTTTGAAATTAAAAAATTTGAAGTACAGAATCAACGAAAATATCAGGCGGGTATGAAAAATGCGTTGTTGCATACGTTTTATTGGCCTACAATGGATTTTTTGTCGTTGACCCAAACGTTGTTTATCATCTGTGTTGGCGGATATTTTGTCTATATGGGCGAAATGCGAGTATCTGAATTGGCAACGTGTTATTCTTATGCAGGAATGATTTCTTGGCCTTTAAAAATGATAGGTCGTGTTTTGGGACAAATGGGAATGGCTTTTGTTGCGGTTGATCGAATTGAAGAGATTTTCAAAGAACCCAAAGAAGTCCTAAAAGGTAAAAAAGACATATCTATTCACGAGGCTCTTCGTTTTGAAGCTATAGATTTTACATATCCCAATGATTCTAAATCCATTTTGCATCAAATTACTTTTGACGTAAAAAAGGGCGAAAAAATAGCGTTGATGGGAACCTCGGGGAGTGGCAAATCCACTTTAATGAAATTGTTATTGCGCCTTTACGAGCCTACAAAAGGACAAATCCGAATAGGAGAGACGCCTTTGGAAGATATACACCAGCAATATTTGCGAAGTAAAATTGGATTTGTAACCCAGCAACCGTATTTATTTTCTATGGATATCAAAAATAATCTACGATACGCCAATGAAAATAGAGAAGAAACGGAGTTGAGGGAATTGCTTCATATTTCGGGATTTAAAAATATTATAGAAATATTCCCCGATGAACTAGAAACGGAAGTAGGAGAGAAGGGTGTAAGTCTTTCGGGTGGTCAAAAACAGCGATTGTCGTTGGCTCGAACACTCACAAAAGATTGTGATATATTGATATTGGATGATTTTACATCGGCATTGGATAAAAATACCGAAAAATGGGTAATGGCAAATATCCTAGAGTTGCTCAATGACAAAACCTGTTTTTTCATTACCCATAGACTTGAAACGATGCATCACGCCGATAAAGTAATTGTCATTTCCGAATCAGGAAAAATTGAAACCATTGGAACGCCAGAAGAAGTAATAGCTAATAGTAGCTATATCAAAAGTATTTTATAAGAAAATAAAAAGAATATGACTAGTCAAGATAAGAAATTTGAAGATAATAAATCGGTTTTTGCATTTGTCTATAGATTGATGCGCTATAGTTTTAAAGAGAATAAGCGTTATTTGTTTTATATGCTTTCTACTATTACATTAGTAGCGATAGTGGAGGCATATTTTCCCGCAATTTTTAAAGATTTTATAGATAGTTGTGTAGTGCAATTATTTCACAAAAAAGGTGTTAAAAATATACAAAACCTATGGTGTGAATCTTGTTTTAGACTCACTATATTAAAGTTATTTTTATCTACACTTACGTTGAGCATTAGTGTAATGTGTTTTATCTATTTTGCAGGCAAAATAGCCGAAATCACTTTGTTCAATCTTCGCAGCGATCTATTCTCAAAACTGCAACATATTTCATTTTCATATTTGGATCAAAATTCGGCAGGCTGGTTGCTTACTCGTATTTCTTCCGACACCGACAGAGTGGCAGAAGTTATCAGTTGGGGATTGATACAGGCAGGATGGGGAATTACGATGATTGTTTTCTGTTTTGGTTTTATGTTTTATTTTTCACCTAAATTAGCTTTTTTTATACTTGCTACAATACCTATTTTGATTTTAGGTACTGTATTTATCCGAAAAAAAATAACTAAATATTCTCGTGAGGCTCGAAAAGTAAACAGCGAATTGATTGGACTTGTAAACGAACATATTTATGGTGTAGAAATCAATAAAATATTGGTAAATGAAGAAAAAGCATCGTCTATATACAATAGCAAAGCGAGTATGTATAGAGATAAATCTTATAAATCATCATTTTATAGCATTGCTTATTTTCCTATAGTGGTGGGATTGGGAAGTATTGCTACTTTTTTTGTGCTCTATATAGGTGGTATGGAAACCATTAATGGCTCTACAAGCCTCACTATTGGAGCGTTGGCCTCTTTTTTCATCTATTCTACACTTATTTTCGAGCCTATTTTGGATATTGCATCGTATTATTCCATAGCACAAAACAGTATGAGTGCTGGCGAGCGTATTTTTTCGCTATTGGACGAACCTATATCCGTGAAGGATAAAGCGGAAAATTTACCCAATTTTGCAGACATTAAAGGAGAAATAGCACTAGAAAATATGAGTTTTCGCTACAATGAAACGCGATGGATTATAGAAAAATTGAATCTAACCATAAAAGCAGGCACTTCCGTAGCTTTGGTAGGGCCTACAGGAGAGGGAAAAACGACATTAGCTTCGCTGATATCTAGATTTTATGAACCACAAGAAGGATTAGTGAAAATAGATGGGATAGACTACCGGGAACGAACATTGGCTAGTTTTAGAAAACAAGTTGGAGTGGTTTTGCAGCATCCGAGTATCTTTTCGGGTACGTTGTTTGAAAATATACAATTTGGCAACGAACACGTTAGCCGTCAACGAGTAGAGGAGATCTTAGAGATAATGCAGTTACATACATTTAAAAATCAACTGGATATGAAAATTTCTCCCGATGGAAATAACTTGTCGGTAGGAGAGAAGCAGCTCATTGCTTTGGCGAGAGTATTTGCTTATAACCCCAAAATACTAATTTTGGACGAAGCTACATCCAACTTGGACGTACAAACGGAGCGTAAACTGCAATATGCGATTGAAACGTTGATAAAAGGCAGAACGGCTATCATTATCGCACATAGATTGACTACGATAGAAGCCTGCGATAGAATATTGATGATAGAAAAAGGGAAAATCGTAGAAGATGGATCACATAATGAATTGATAGACAAAGGAGAAAAGTATTATAACTTATCTAAAGGATTGAGCCAACTTGAACATTAGAATAAATAAAAAATATTATGTTAAACGAAATTATCATTAAAGATGCTATTTTAACTGATTTTATTGGAATTAGAAGTTTATTCTATCAATTATGCAATTATCACCATAATCTAAGGGCTGAAAAATATAAGAAAGTTGATACAGAGTATTTTTCAGAAGAATTGTTTAAATCAATATTTGATAATCCATTATACAAAATTATCGTAGCATATAATGAAACCGAATTAGTAGGTTATATAATTGGTAGAGAAATTCAATCTAATAAAGATTTAAATACCGAACAAAAAACATTTCATATAGAACAAATAGGCACCGATGAGCAATATAGAAATCGTGGCATTGGAAAAGCAATGTTCGATTATTTAAAAAGTTATTTAACAGCCGAAAATTTCAAATGCTTACAATTGCACGTAGATGAACGAAATGACGCTGCAAAACATTTGTATTTTTCTCAAGGATTTGAAATTGAAAAATTAACTTTATTCTTAAATTTATAGCTATATTTAAATCTCAACTATTTTGTCCTATAATTTACACTATTGTTAAGTAACTTTTTGTAATCCTACAGGATAAAATAGGGGAGTGGTTATAATTTAATTCATAGAATATCTTTCATATTCTAATAATGGGTCTTGGATTCCGTGTATAAAAGAGTTGACTAAATATAATGATGGTTGAAGTTTTGATAAATCAATAACAAAATAGTATTTTTCAATATAAAAAAAATAATGATCGCCTTTGAGTTTTTTTATATTTTTTATTTCATAATACCTAGTGTCATTACATTCAGGACAAAAATTTGATTCTAATTTTAAAACTTTATTTTGGATATAAACCTTAACATTTACAGTTAATTCTTTATTTTTAAGCTCATAGGTTATATCTTTATCAAGTAACCCATAATGTTGTTTTTGAGCGTTTAAACTCAAGGAAATCAATGAAATAATAGAAAAAAGGAAAAGCCTCATACCTCTGTATTTTAATACAAAGATACAAGGCTTTTCCAAAAGCGCAAGATTTTTTAATTTATTTTTATTTTATTTTCTTATGTTAACTAAAATTTTTATCTAAATTAATCTATTTCTTGCCACATTAAGACGTAATATTTAGTATTTGGATGTAAACCATTGTAGGTTTTTTGATTTTCACAAATTAAAGAATAATCAACGGCAGAACTTAAATAATGTACAGAAGAAAGAGAAGTACCAAAAACTGGGTAATGTTTTCGCTCAATATGTAATTGACCGCTTTCATTAGATTGTCTTGGTTCAAGACTAAATTGAATATTTTTATTTTTTACCATATATCTGAAATTATGTAAGAACGTTTTAATAATCTTTTATATTCTGTTTCATTGTCAAAATAACCTTTTAAAGGGTCAGATAATTCTGAAACTAAATCTTTACCATATTTTAAATCGTAATAAGATTTTAAATGTGTCCAATTTTCCAATGATAATACATTATCTCCGATTAATTTACATAGAGTTTGTTCATCTACAAAGGTTTTATCTAAATGTGCATAGATTTTAGGTGCTAAAGCTTTGCACCAATCTAAAGAAGCTTTAGGCATTCCCGATTGTGATTGTATTTGTGTATCTTGAATTTGAGAAACCGTATTTTCAAGAGGTTTGGAAACAATTCCAAATA
>JBIPPG010000081.1:0-9064 GCA_044368545.1 Chitinophagales bacterium
TTCCATTTGGAAGAACCCATGTATTAGAAATAATTGTAGCGGGAGCAGCTACAGAAGATTTACATTCCAATTGTACCTGCTCAAATTGACATGGATTTGGAATAGTGTATTTTATATTTGGTTTGGGATATATAGTTACTGGTTTGGTAATAGAATCAAAACACCCCTTGTCATCTTTTACTTTTAATTGAATAAAATGATTCCCCGATGTTAAATTATTATATGAAACATTTTTAGTGTTTGAAAAGGTTTGTCCATTTACAATCCAATCCCAGAAAATAGTTTTTCCATAAGTACTTGTTGTCTTATCTGATATTGAAATTGGGGTTTCAAAACAAGAATTTGTAACCGTAAAATCGGGCTTAAATAATGGGTAAATTCCAACTATTCCTCGTAATGAATCTATACAAAGCTGCCCTGTAGAAAGCCTTTTGAAAGCATAAAGCGTTACAATAAATTTGCCTGTATCCGAGAAAGTATGAGTAGGATTTGCTATAGATGTCGTGTCGTTAGTACCCGATTTAGGATCCCCAAATCGCCACAATACATAATTTGCACCAACACTCTGATTTGCAAAAGTTACGGAATAATTTGAACAATTAATTTTATAATCCCCAATCTTTTTTGTGACATCTCTATTGGTAATAGGCATATCTGCTAGTGGGATATTACACTGTGAAACATTGAACTGAAAATCTCTAAAAAATGTATTGATGACCTGTCCATTTCTGAATTCCCTACATTGAATTGAAACCACAAAACGGCCTATCGCATTGGGTATACAGGTCAATAATCCTGTTTTTGAGTCTATTGTAAGGGGAGTTCCTCCAAGTACATTATTGATGCTATATGGAGAATTCCAATTAACCGGAGTAACACCAACAAGTGAAGGGTCATCTATAGCCGGGCTTGAAGAAGATAGTCCAGCTAAAGGAGTTACAATTCTATAATCCAATGAATCTCCATCAATATCTACCGCGGAATGATCATAATAAAAAGGTAAATCTTTACAAATAAAGAGCGGAGGAAGCTCTTTGAATGTAGCAGAATTATTTTGAAATGGATTTGTAGGAGGAATGTAGCAAGTAAGTGTTATTCCTGGTTTATCTGTTTGGTTGGGAGCCGGTTGATTTTGAATATTGAGAATGCCACCATTTCTACAGCATCGCTGATGAACTATGGTATAGCCTGTAGTCGCAGATGGTAAATTGATACGAAGGGTATATGTGGCTTCCTCTACACAAGTATTATCTTTTGTCAAACAAGGATTTACAATTATGGAACTTACTGTTTTTTTTGAACTTGCAATAAAGGGTGCAATATAACTAGCTGTAGCAGAACCTCCTGGGCTATTATCTGCCACTATAGAAAAAGTAAATGGAGGCAATTGACTATTGGGATTGCTAGAATTTTCTCCATCAAAACCTACTTGTGAACTACAGTCCCTGTATATTCTAAAAGTAATATCATAGGTAGTACCACCAACATGCTTGTACGAGATATAGCCTCCCACAATATGTGTAGCACTTATTTGATTAAACGAGAAAAGAAGTAAACAAATAAGTAATCGCATTTTCATTTTTTTTATTAAGCACCAAAGATACGTAATTTTTAAACTCAAAAATATATTTTTTATTACAAATCATTATTTTTTTGTTGTATATGCAAAATTAATTCTAAATGATTCTATTTGTTTGACTCATCTTATAATAGTATGTAATTCAATTGTTTGAATTTTTTAAAGCATTAAACTCTTTCAATTTGTTCTGCGTCAATACTCTAAGCAAATATTAATAGATTCAAAAAAGAAAACGCCCCATTTGTAAATGGAGCGCCTTCAAGGAACTAAAAATATGAAAAAAAGTTTATTTTAATACTTAACTACTTCGGATGAAAATTGAATGTTTTTAAATTCTTTACATTTGCCTTTTCGAGTTCTCATAGTGCAAGAAAAACTGCCCTTAATAGCACGTCCATTGTATTCATCTATTGTAATTGAGCCCATTTTTGTTGGCTCTATTGTCATGTCTCTTGTATAATAGTCTTCGCCTTTGAAATTCATGTGTATGTTTTCTTTTGTCTCCCAATCGCTCATTATATCTATTTTTTGTCCATTTTTCAAATTTTTTGCATCTATATAAATGGACATTTTGAAATCTCCATTTGCAGTTAACAACCATGTTGCATTTTCAGAGCCTCTTAATAATTCATCTATCCCCGAAACAGCAGATGCTGTGTATTGTGATATGCTATCATTATATATTATTTTTTTGTCTATTTTTGACAAAACACTTCTAACGGTTAATTCAGGTTTTTCTATAGCTAATTCTTCTTTTGAACAAGAAAATAACATCATAGATGTCAAAAGTAATAAGATTGATATTTGTTTCATATTCGATTGATTTTGATGCAAAATTATAGCGACTTTTGCATTCTAAAATCAGACTTGGATAAACGAATATTTTTTTTTGATAAAAGATCATAAAGGTCTTAAAATAAGTTAATTTCTTGGATGAACATTTATTTTTCTTGGACGAATCAATTTTGACTAAAATTCAAATTTTTACAAAATTTATAATGTTTTAATCATTTTTATAGATGCAAGAGGATTATAATAGCCTTATATTTGCAGAAAAAAAATTAATAAGTTTATGAATTCTGCTACAGACATTAGAGAACTCAATGAAATTGTTAACAAAGAAAGCCTTTTTATTGAGGTCATTCAACGAGAACTTTCCAAAACAATTATTGGACAAAAAAACATGGTGGACAAAATGCTTTTGGCATTATTGTCACAAGGGCACATTTTGCTTGAAGGTTTGCCAGGATTGGCCAAAACCTTAACGATTAAATCTCTGGCCGAAACCATCGCTTGCGATTTTAATCGAATTCAGTTTACGCCCGATTTATTGCCATCCGATATTTTGGGTACTATGATTTACAATCAAAAAGAAGGAGAGTTTAAGATTAAAAAAGGACCAATCTTTTCTAATTTTATCCTTGCCGATGAAATTAACCGTGCGCCAGCCAAAGTCCAGTCTGCGCTCCTTGAAGCTATGCAAGAAAAACAAGTAACCATTGGCGATACTACTTACAAGCACGAAGAGCCTTTTTTGGTAATGGCTACCCAAAATCCAATTGAACAAGAAGGAACCTATCCTTTGCCCGAAGCGCAATTGGATCGTTTTATGATGAAAATATTGGTGCATTATCCTACCAAAGAGGAAGAAATCGAAATATTAAAACGAAATTCGTCTAGCTACAAGTCTACCATTGAAGCGGTAGTGACCAAAGAAGCTATCCTCAAAGCAAAAGATATTGTACGCCAAATCTATATGGATGAAAAAATAGAGCAATATATTGTAGATATCGTATTTGCCACTCGTTTCCCTCAGGATTTTAAATTGGAAAAACTCAAGCATTTAATTGCCTACGGAGGTTCGCCAAGAGCGAGTATCAATCTTTCTATTGCCAGCAAAGCGCACGCTTTTATGAAGCGAAGAGGCTATGTAATTCCAGAGGATGTACGAGCAGTATGCTACGATATTCTGCGTCATAGAATTGGGCTTACCTACGAAGCCGAAGCTGAGAATATTTCGCAAGACCAAATCATCAGTGAAATATTAAATACGGTAGAAGTACCATAAAAAGTTTTGTTTTAATATAAAGAAATAAAAACTTTAGAAATATGGAAGTTCAAGATTTAATCAAAAAAGTACGGCAAATAGAAATAAAGACCAAAAAACTCAGTTCGGAGCTTTTTTCGGGAAATTATAATAGCAACTTTAAAGGACGTGGAATGTCTTTTGCCGAAGTGCGTGCCTATACCTACGGAGATGATGTACGAAATATAGACTGGAATGTAACTTCTAGAAACGGCGGAGAACCTTATATAAAAGAGTTTGAAGAAGAGCGTGAGCTAACTTTTATGATTCTTATAGACGTATCGGCTTCTATGGATTATGGCTCCAAAGGTCTTACCAAAAAAGATTTAATCACCGAAATAGCGGCTACGTTGGCTTTTAGTGCGCTCAAAAATAGCGATAAAGTAGGCGTAGTCTTTTTTAGCGATAGAATAGAAAAATATATCCCGCCCAAAAAAGGAAAATCGCATATCCTGCGCATTATCCGTGAATTGATAGAAACCAAAAGCGATAGCGAAGGCACGGATATAGGTGAAGTATTCCGATTTTTGCAAAATACCATAAAGAAAAAAACGGTGGCATTTCTTTTGTCCGATTTTCTTGAGAGCAAAGAATATCAGCAGGAACTTTCGCTTATTTCTATGAAACATCAAATTTTTGGTGTACATATAAATGACCCTACGGAGCATCAAATGCCCAATATCGGTATGATACAAATTTTCAATCCTGAAAAAAACAAACTAGAATGGTTGGATACGTCACAAGTAGCTACAGTATCAAAAAATTATTTTGAGAATGTGAATATGGAAGCACACCAATCCTTCAAAAAGTTAGGTTTGCCATATTGTAGCATTCATACGCAAGAGTCTTTTGTGCCTAAATTGGCTTCGCTTTTTAGGAAGTAAAACGAGTTTTATGTATTTTCAATTAAATTTTATTTATATTCAAAATATCATTTTTTATTATAATAAATTTTATCGTATTTTTGTTGTTAGTTATATAACACCAATCTTACTTATAAAATAGTGCAAACTATTTTGTAAGTTTAGAGTGGTAAATGCCGTCATAACAAGCAAATAGAACAATCAAGAGAAACGAAGAGTGTTCTATATTGATTGTATGTACGGTATAATTTAAAATTATTATGATAAAAGTACATCCTCAATACATAAAAGATACTCAAGGGGAAAAATCAATGGTAATCCTCTCAGTCAAAGAGTTCGATACAATTATGGAATTATTAGAAGAAATAGAAGATGTTAGACTCTATGATGACGCTATAAAAAATGATACGGGAGAGAGAATACCTATGGAAGATGTTTTTAATTTTATTGAAAATAAACGAAAAATTGTATAGTCCAGATTAGACTTCTAACTTTCCCCATCCTTTATCCATTTTGGAACTAGGGGTGCTTCATACGATCTCATTTTTTGGAATAATGCATCCATTTCATTTTCTATAATAAGCATATCTCTATTGATGGGTTTTAAGAGTTCTTTCGCTACCATATTGTCTATCATATCTAGCAAGGGTGTATAGAATTCATTGATATTCAAAAGACCTATGGGTTTTTTGTGCAGTCCTAGTTGTGCCCAAGTAAGGATTTCAAAGAGCTCTTCAAAAGTCCCAAATCCACCCGGTAAGGCTATAAACCCATCGCTTAATTCGTGCATCTTGGTTTTTCGTTCGTGCATCGTATTTACCAATATCAATTCAGTCAAATTGCTATGTGCTATTTCTTTAGAACTTAAAAAATGTGGCAACACACCAATGGCTTTTCCGCCACTTTGCAGGCACCCATCTGCTACCGCGCCCATAAGGCCTACTTTAGCGCCGCCGTAAATGAGTGTTATGTTTTCACGAGCCATTTTTTGCCCTAAAGCAAAAGCTTTTTCTACAAAAATAGGTTCGCTACCCGCACTTGAGCCACAAAAAACCGTTATGGAATGCATTGTATTCATCTAAATCTTTTTTATATCTTGAAATAACCGTAATAATTTTTTTGTTTAGTGTAAAATTCCATCCCAAGAAAATTCCATTTCTCTAATATTATAGCTTGGTATTCATAATTATTTTCATCATTAATTTTATTAATATTAAGTAATAGACATTCATAGGTTATACCTCCAATAAGTCCACTAAATGAAGTATAATAATAGCTTAAATGTTTTTTGTTTGATGAGTCTAAGCACTTTCTATAAGTAATGTATATTGTACTTGTTATAGTTCTTTCTAGTATAATTTTTTCTAATTTGCTATTAATAATTTTAAGATTCGAAAAATCCTTAGTTATAATGCTTTTACAATTATCAAATTGATTGATTTTTTTATTATTATTGCAAGTTAAGGTTATAGTCATAAACACAAAAAAAAATGCATAAAATTTATTCTGGCTAAATTTAAATAAAAAAAATACGTGATATAATAGCCATAAATAAAATATAATAGCAATTAAATTTATTATTATTAGAATTAGATTTACCATAGATTACGTTTTATTTTGTCAGTAAAAATAAATACTTTTAGCAAAATAAAATAATTTTTTTCTACTCGGACTCTTTCTCTCCATACTCCACTCTATACATTTTGATAAGTATAAAGAATAAGGAAAGTAGAAGTGGTCCATAGATAAGTCCCAAAAATCCAAAAACATTCAATCCTACAATCACCCCTAGAAAGGTAATGAGCGGATGGGTGTCTTCAAATTTTTTGGTAAGGAAAATTCTCAAGAAATTATCGCTGCTACTTACTACCACTACACCCCACACGATGAGAAATATACCCATATTTTGATGCCCCGAAAAAATGAGAATGAGTGCAAGCGGAATATAAACTAGTGCGCCTCCCACCAACGGAAGCATTGAAGTAAAAAACGTGGCTATCATCCAAAGAAAAGCATTGGGAACGCCTGCTATCATATAGCCTATCCACGCTACTAGAGCCTGAATCAGTGCTACTAACGGAATAATGATGGCATTGGAAAGAATGGATGAATACACTTTTTGAAATAAGATATTTTGATTTTCTTTGTTGAGCGGTAGATATTCGCCTAGTTTACGCTGATTCCAAGAGTCTGCCGAAAAGAAAAAATACAACAAAATAATCATAATCCCTACTGTCGAAAGGAGATTGAGTCCTGTATTGAGCAAATCTGGAATCCATTGACTCACTTTTTTAAGGAGATTGGCGCCAAAATCTTTGGACAAAACATTAAATCCAAACTGCAATTTTATCTTCTCATTTAAAAGTTCTAAAGCGGATTTATATTCTGTAAAATTCTTAAATATCCCCTCAATATGATGTTCTAAAATCCATATAAGTGTTCCAATTGGTATCACAATACAGAGTATGGTTGTAATCAAAAAAATCCACTCGGCACCATTGCGCGAAATATTCTTTTTCATTAGAAAATGAATAGGTTTTCGAGAGAGGATATAGAGCATAATAGCCCCAAGAATAGCGTCGAGTATAGATAGGAGATTGGAAGTAATCAAATATCCCATCAACACTATCGTTATCAGCAAAAGAAGCTGGGTTAGCAGTCTGTTTGAAATCATATTTTTCAAGATTAATTGAGAATAGCTTCTACACCCGGTAGTTTTTTCCCTTCAAAAAATTCGAGCATAGCACCGCCTCCTGTGCTGATAAAACTCACTTGGTCTTTTACCCCAAATTTGTTAACTGCAGCTACGCTATCGCCACCGCCAATCAATGAAAAAGCACCTTTTTGAGTAGCTTCGGCTACTATTTTGGCTATACTTTCGGTTCCTTTGCTGAATTTTTCCATTTCAAATACACCCATTGGACCATTCCAAAGGATGGTTTTTGAGTTGAGGATGACTTCCGAAAACTCTTTGATAGCTTCTGGGCCTATGTCCAAGCCCATCCAGTCTTCTTTGATAGAATTGGAAGGACTCAAGAAGGTATTGGCTTGTGCATCAAAAGCATCGGCTATAATACTGTCTTTTGGTAGGTAAATATTTACTCCTTTTGCTTTGGCTTTTTCGAGCAATTCATTTGCCAAATCCAATTTATCTTCTTCACACAAGGAATTCCCAATTTCGCCACCCATTGCTTTGAAAAAAGTATAAGCCATACCGCCTCCAATAATGATATTTTGGGATAGGTTTAGTAAATTTTCGAGAATTAAAATCTTGTCGCTCACCTTAGCACCTCCTACAATTGCTGTAAATGGATGCTCGGCATTTTTCAATACTTTATTGGCATTTTCTATCTCTTTTTCCATCAGTAGTCCAAACATTTTTTGTTTAGGCTCAAAATATTGTGCTACAATAGCTGTACTCGCGTGCGCTCTGTGTGCCGATCCAAAGGCATCATTGATATACACATCGCCCAATGTCGCTAACATTTGTGCAAATTCATCGTCTCCTTTGGTTTCTTCGCCGTAGAATCTTGTATTTTCGAGCAAAAGCACTTCGCCTGCGCCTAAATTTTTTGCCATTTTATACGCTTCTTCGCTTCCACAATCCTCCGCAAATTGAACCTCTACATTCAATAAATGGGATAAATGCGAAACTAAATGTTGTGTAGAATATTTGAGTTCACAACCCATCGCTACGGATTGAAGAGCCACTTTGGGTCTGCCAAAATGGGTCATAATAATAACAGCGCCGCCATCTTTCAATATTTTTTGAATAGTAGGCAATGACTCTTGAATACGTGTATCGTCTTTGATTTGAAAATTTTCGTCCAACGGAACGTTAAAATCCACGCGTACCAAGGCTCTAATATTTTTAAACTTAAAATCGCTAAATTTAGACATATAATAAAATTTTTTATACTGATTGAGATTACAAAAATATTAAGTTTTTGTTATTTACCTCAAATTATACAAATCTTACTTAAAATAGTTTGGACTAATCTACAGGTAAGATAGGTATTATATTTCTCAAAAAAAGAATTGAAATCTTATTTTTTGCACTATCTTTGTAAAACATAATATGAGGTAAATGGAGGTTTTAGATGATATTATTTTGATAAAATTTTTGAATCAAGATGCAAAACAATTAATTTTGGATTTGCAAAAATTAAACGTTTTATCGGTGCTCAAAAATCAAGAAGGTGTTGATAGTTCAACGTTTGAAGTTCCCCATTGGCATAAAGAAACCGTAAGAGAACGATTGGAATATGCTAAAGCACATCCTAACGAAATGCTAACTTGGGAAGAAATAGAAAACGAATTGGATGCTTAAACCCGAAGTACAATATACCACATCCTTTGAACCTCGATTTAAGTTAGATTTAAGGGAGGCAAAGCAATATCTCAATTCTCAAAAAGAAGGATTAGGTAAAAAATTGGCAATTGAAGTAAAAAAAACATTAAAAACCATTCAGTCGAATCCCCATTTTGAAATAAAATATGATTCCATTCGGTGGGTTAAAGTAAATAAATTTAGAT
>JBIPPG010000082.1:0-9052 GCA_044368545.1 Chitinophagales bacterium
AAATCTGAGCCCAATCTAAGAAATGCAGAAATTTCATTATCTTCCAATATTTCATTTGGAACATTAGATTGTTCTGCGTGAAAGAACATTTTTAATTTTTTGAATTGTCTAAAATCAAATTGAAGATTTTTGAAACAAGCTTTGGCATCGCCATCCTTTAAATTACAAAAATTCATTCGCAATGCTTGTTCGTTTAATTGAATAGCGTTAGCAGTAGAATTGACGCCCACTTCTCGCAATATATTTGGTGGAGTCAAATAATTCACCGGCACTTTTGATGCATTTTCTTCTAGTCCTACGCCACCAATATTAAAAAATTCATTATCATTATTGTCTTGTGGCAAATAATCCGTTGGGCCTTGAATAGATCCTTCATATTTTCGCCATTGATTTCTAATAAAATCCATTTCGGTAAAACGAAGAATCACGCTATCCGCAAAATTGGTCAAAAACATTCTTATAAATTGTATATTTCTAAAGTCTCCAATTTCCCCTACTTTATGATCATATTGTTTGATAGGAATTCTAAATTGATACCAAGTAGCTTTAGCTCCTGATGGGTCGGGTGGAGCCAATTGAGATACTTGAGTAGAAACAATATACGGATGATTGTTTTCATTCATTCCTGGAAATAGATTGACTCTATACTGAAAATAAGCTTCATTTTCATTCAACGTATTATCTCTATTCAAATCTTCGTTATCGGGTGTGGTATAGCTACTTTGTGGCACCGAAGTACTAGAAACAGGTGTATTATTCTCGGGATTATTATAATTTTTATACAATCCTATGATATCTTTTCCTTGATTAATATTATTTGTATTGAGATAAAAAACAAAATTATCATTTGATGGATCATTTTGGGCTGCTGAATATGCTGCAGGATTTAACGTACTTTGTAGATTGGTCAAATAATTGCTAAAAAAAGCATTTTCCTCTGCATTGTCATATCCATCATATCCTAAATCTTGTAATGGTCTCAAATTGGGGTCATTATCAAAGGCATTAATGGTAGGTGTTACATTAGGTACAGTAGCCCAATTACTCTGAGCCATCAAATTTCTCTTACTTCCATTTTTGTCATACAGCCCATGCTCATAAGCCATTCTTGAATCTTTGAGCACATCTTCCGAAATATAACCCAAATTAAAATACAAATCCCCTTTATTATTTGGATTTTTTGCAAATGGATCTAACATCCAAAATTGAATATATTCAATATTATTGGTTTCAAAATTGGTATTGTCTATTGCCTTTTGTATTCCTGCCCATCGAGTTTCAGGAGCTTTCAATGTATGATCAGGATTGACGCCTTGCGAAACTCCCGGTGTAGGACTTTTTGAAAATTCATAATTATAAGGTCCTTTTTCTTTTGGAAAAAATGCTAAATCAATCGTTGTTTGTAGATCATTAGGTTGTGTTCTACTTCGTTGCGGAAATATATCCTTGATTCTATATTGACGCTGGTAAATATCGTTAATAATATTATTAGACAATGTAGGAAAATTAGAATTGGAAAAATAAAAACCTGTAGCAATAGAATACCATGCTAGTTTGGCTCTATTATACCCTGTTTTTAAATCATTGAAAAGAGCCGATTCGGGAAACAAATCTTTACCGTTGGCATCCTTAGCCCCTTTGGGTGTACTAGCCAAACGCCAAGTTAAAGGAGGTGAACCAAAATTATAACCTATACTTGCCCCTTCAAAATCATCGATATATATGGTTCCTTCCTCTCCAATACTGCTGTAATGTCCAGGTATTAAATGTGCTACTTCGCCATAAAAATTAATATTACTCGATTCATTCGTCGAATAAAAAGGTAATTTGTCTAATAATTTTGTTAAGAAAGGGACTTTTGAGTTATAAGTCAAATCACCGCCAATCATTTGATTACTTATAGGATCTTCGCCAAATTGGATTTTATTATTAAAAGGTCTTTCTGACAATTTTTCATAAGTAGCGCCAATTTTAAAATTTTCATTTTCTCTAAATTCAGCTCTCATTCCCATAAAGTTCTTTTGCTGAAGCGAAAACATAGCATTACTTTCAAAATCGATTTGTACTTTTCCTCCCGAATTTAAAATATGATCTTGAAGCTCTACGTATCCTAGTCCATATTCAATAGTATAATCCTGCCCCGCAACAAGTCGTTGACCATTGAGTGAAACGGTAACCGAGCCTTCTGGAATTCCAAAACCACCTAATTGAATTCGTTTGTTTGAAGCGGATTGATATGTACCTTTAATTACAAAACGATTGAATTCGGGATATTGCTGCGCTACAAATTGGGTTGAATCATAAAGTTGTTGATAGACATAGGTACTCGTCAAATCTGAATTTCCTGCACTGATTAATTTTTCTTTTAGATGAGATCCAAAAGGCTCTAATACTGGGAAAATAATCTTTCCATTATTAGGAATAATAGTCACATTGGGAACATAATCAAATACACCATCATAGAATGGTTCATTATTTTGATTGAGCCTATCCAAATTGAAAACACGAATCATAGGCTCATTTTGTAAATTACCCTTAGGCAAATATCGTTTGAGTCCGCCTCCTGGATCATTATAAAATACATCCAATCTAAAATTTTCTTGACTTACTTGATACGCATTCAATGAATAAATATTTTTCATCATCAAATCCCATATTGGATAAGAAGGATTTACGTTGGTTCCTTTCAATAATTTTAAATACACGAGCCTTCCTGGGTCTTTTACACTCGTATCGGGCAAGGTGATATCTCTGGACAAATCACCTACTTGATACAATTTTCCATTATAAGAATACTGAAAAGATACCGCCAATACATCGTTAGCTTGAATATTGGTATTCAAAGAAATATAACCTAACTGTGAATTTAAAATAAATTCGCTAGGCGATAATTTTCGCATATACGATTTTTCAAAATCCTTAAATGATGTTAAACTATAATTTGTTTGCAACGTATTAAGTGCCGTATTTACATTCCGAACATTTTGATCATTTTTAATTTTTCCATATAAGTCATTAGATTCGTTGGAAGGTAAAAAATTGGCAGAATTTCCTATTATGCTGGAAGAAAAAGGCTTGGACTCGCCCAAATCCTGAAAAGCTACTGCATCGCGGATACTTTGTGTTACGGAGCTTCTATTGGTTATCCATACTTCACAATTCAATATTTGGAATTGTGATGCATTTAAGGGTAAATTTTTTAATGATTTTTCGTAATTATCTCTAAAAAATTGACTTAAGAAAAAGTGCTTATTTACATCATATTGGTCTGCCGTAATCTCAAAACGCTGCACTTCGGCACCATTTTCAACTACTTTTGATTGTTTATTACCTCGTTGTTGAGACAAGACGGTTTTTAGATTTAGTTTTCCAAATTGTAATTCTGATTTGATTCCAAATAGAGATTGACTTCCTGTAATCAGTTGAGTAGGTACATCAAAACTCACATCACCAGCCTCTAAATTTCGAACAATTTCATCTTCTTTCCCCTTATAGCCTAGTTTTATTCGTTGGCCTTCAAAACCAAAACCCGCTTGATTATTGAACTGTAGTGTATTCTGAAATTTATCCCCTATTTTTCCCATTACGCTGAGATTGATATTCATATCAAAATCCATAACACCTTGTGATTGTTGTAAGGGTGAAATCTGTGGATTTTTTATCGTATTGTGCGTATACCCCATCAAAACTTGAAGATTTCCTTGAGGTTTTACTTCAATTGCACCATCTCCAAACATACCCTGCTCAGCTTCTTTTAATTTGGCTACTGGACTAAATTCGTTTTTCTTGGTCAAAAGTCCCGACGTTTTATTTCTATTTTGAAGTGTTTCCGCATTGGACTTTACAGCCACATACTCCGCATATTCGTCAAAGGTCATATACATTGGCGGCTTTACATTCACGCCATTTACTTTTTCGGTAATTTTATAAAGATTTGTTTTGGGATCGTATTCTACTTTTCGCTCAACATTGGAAGGAGGCGATAAAATATATGAATTTTCATTAGATTCTTGTACAAATGATCCAGGTTGTTCTTTTTTGATTTTAGAAGAATCAATGGGAAGTATACGTTCGGCATACGATATAGGTAAAAAGTTGGAATTAGAAATTGCCTTTCCATTCCAAGCTATTATAAAAAAAGTCACTATTCCAAAAAATCGAAAAAGTGACTTAAAATGATTTCTATTACGTTCTATCACAATATTTTCAAAGCCAACTTAATATATTCTTCCACGGTCTCAATTGAAGTATTTTGTTTTTCAATTGAAGCCAACGCCTTTTGGATTGTATTTTTTTGAAACCCTAAAGATGTCAAAGCTATTAACGCTTCTTCCTTTATTTTATTGTTTGTTTTTGATTCAAATATAGCTTCATCACCACTTTTTAGCATTTTATCTTTCAATTCCAAGATTAATCTTTTTGCTGTTTTGGGTCCAATTCCTTTTATCGAAGAAATTTTGGATTCATTATCGGTAAGTATGGCACCTCTTATTTCGCCACCATTCATCGAACTGAGCATTACACGTGCGGTGTTTGTCCCAATACCCGACACTGAAATCAAATGTTCAAACATTATTTTTTCTTCCAAATCAAAAAAACCAAACAATTCAAAAGCTGAAAGCGTTTGTCCATCTTTTTTGAGATGCAAATGCGTGTGAAGCATTACATCGCTCAAGTCTTTTATCTTTTCATACGTATTCAACGAAATTTCTATAAGCATTCCAATACTTTGATTTTGTTCAATCAAAGCAGACGTGGGTGTGCACGAGATCAACTTACCTTTTATATATGCTATCAAAATATAACTATTGGTTTGCTATTTTCAATTCTTCTTCCAAAAGCTGTTCTATTTGAGGAATGCTTTTGTACAATTGTTCATAAGAATCAATTACAAAATATTGTTCTTGAAATTTATCTTTGATATAAGGAGTGGCAAATAAAGTTTTGATATCATAAGGAATACGAGTAGGAATGTCCGAATCTATAGAATATTGTGTTTCGCCACTTGATGATAGAATTCCCGCTCCATATACTTTTAGCGCGCCATTTTCTCTAATCAATCCAAACTCAACAGTATACCAATACAATCTAGAAATAAGCTCTATAGCCCAGTCATTTTCGATATGTTTTAATGCGATCTTAGACAATTCAACCAAAAAATCGGCAAAAGCGTGATTAGACAATAAGGGAATATGACCAAATACATCATGAAACATATCGGGTTCTTCCAAATACTCTAATTGACTCTTTTTTCGCAGCCATGTAGTAGCAGGAAATTCTTTTTTACTTAAATGCTCAAAAAACCCTTTATTCTCAATCAAACCAGGAACCGCGTATATATTCCAACCTGTAATTTTTGACAATTTTGCATTGCATTCATCAAAATTAGGAATTCTATCAGGCTCAAATCCTACTTTATCTATTCCTTCTAGATAAGCCACCGTTGAATATGTTGGAAGAATTTCCATCATTTTATTGTATAATATAGACCATACTTCATGATCTTCCGATGTATATTTATCGTATTCTTGGCGCATTTTTCAAATATTTAATTCACAAAATTAGTAATAATTTGAAAAAGTTCGACAAAAAAAACTTAGTTCACATTATCAAAAATTAAATTCTTATCTTTGGCATAATAATTGTAGTTAAAATTATATAAAATATTAATTAATTATGAAACATTTATTTATTGCCTTTTTGTCATTATTATTATTCACATCATGCGGAGGGGACAATACACCCAAAATTGATAGTACGCCTATTATGATGTATGACGGAATGACTGTAGAAGCATTGATAAGAGATGACAATTATGGTTTTTATTCAGGTACGTTTAAAAACATTACAAACAAAAGCATCATTATCTCAAAAGATAGCAAATCGTTCAACGTATATATCTGTTTGCCAGAAAATGTAGATAAATATGGATATAGCAATTTTGTTTTTATCGAAAAAAGTTCATTTAATATTGTTTCTTCCGATATTTATAATGGCGAGTATACCGATGCTTCCAATGGTAAAAAAGTTGTGTTTAGAAATTTTAGTTTTTAGCATATTTTTGTTAAATTTTTTATTAACAAAAATTAACGTTTTATTGTTTTTTTTATTGTAACTTTGCATTTGTAAATACGTTACAATCAATAAAATACAATATAATTATGAAACAGTTATTCTTATTTAGTTTATTGGCTGTTCTAGTTGCTTGCGATCCCATTGCAAAAAAAATAGAAGAAGAACCAAAAATCTCTTTTAATAATTTAGTAATTTCGGGGCTGGAGACAAGTGATATATATAATTTTCACATAGGTCATCTTCAAAAAGACAGTACAATTACCGTATTTATAGCACCTTCAGGCAATGATAAAATTGAAGTATATCTTACCACCGAAACGGATGAAGATATTTTAATATCCAATCAATTTGAAGTATTAAATCATGGTTCATTCAAAATTGGGAATCAAGTCGTTTTCAATGGTAATTTTTATGATTCCGTTTCTAAAAATACACTTACTATGCAAAACTATGTTTTTCCATAGTTTAATGAATATCTATTATTAACTCATACAAAGCGATTGATTATTCAGTCGCTTTTTTGTTTAACACCTTATAACCAATCAATATATTTATTGGTTTTGAAAAAAAATTATATTTTTGTTAATCAAATCATCAAAATTAATATTTCGTGAAAAATATTTTACTAATTTGCTTATCTTTTTTTTCATTTTCATTAATTGCTCACAATGATGTATCATGTAGACCACATGATATAAATGGGCGTGCACGCGAAAAGACGGTTTCGCTCAAGGATTTGACATTATATATTCATTTACATGAAAAAGAGAGTAAAGTTTCGGGACGTGCCGTATATAAATTCAATTATTTAAGATCCGAAATTGATACATTGTTTCTTGATGCTATCCAATTTAATGTGAAATCAATAAAAATAAACAATGTAGCTACTGACTTCAAAACAGATAGCGCAGGGATTACTATTATTCTTCCAAAAAATAAAGAAAAAGATAACACCTTAGACATTGAATATGAATGTTTTCCTGCCAAAGGAATTTATTTCCTTAACTGGAACAATCCTGATCCATTAGCAAAAAAACAAATTTGGACTCAGGGACAAGGTATAGACAACCGTCATTGGATACCTGGATTTGACGATGTAGCCAATCTTTTATATTGCCGTTCACATATTACTTTCAATAAAAATTATCCCTTGGTAAGTAATGGCGACCTGACAAAAGTAGTAAAAAACGCAGACAGCACTACTAAAACTTGGAGCTATGAAATGAAAAAACCGCATGCACTTTATCTTATAATGATAGCAGGTGGTGACTACAAATTCAAAAAACAGAAATCTAAAAATGGAATTGTTTTAGAACAATATTACTATCCCGAATTGGAAAATGAGTTTGAAGCTACTTATGCAAAAAGTGAAGAAATGATGGACTGGTTTGAAAAAGAAATAGGCATCAACTATGCGTGGGGAAAGATTTATAGAAATGTTCCTACACAAGATTTTCTATTTGGCGCTATGGAAAATACTACTTCTACCATTTTCACAGATTTTATGCATGTAGACAAACGCAGTGCTATAGAGCGCGACTATATGGGTGTAAATGCGCATGAATTAGCACACCAATGGTTTGGAGACTTGATTACAGAACGAAATCCAACACATCATTGGTTACATGAAAGTTTTGCTACGCATTATTCAAAATGGTTTTTGTATCATACGTATGGCAAAGATAAATACGACCAAATCCGAAAAGGAGAGCGTGATGGCGCATTCAATGCAAGTAAATACAATGATTTTCCTGTAGCGCATTCGCAAGGAGGTAGCGCAAGGCATTATCCTAAGGGTAGCTATGTATTGGATATGCTTCGTCATGAATTGGGAAATGAAAATTATAGAAAAGTAATTCAAGTGTATTTGGATAAATACAAACATGGAAATGTAGAAACTAATAATTTGTATGAATCTATTTATGAAGTTTTAGGAAGAAATTTGGATTGGTTTTTTGATCAATGGGTGTATAAAGGTGGCGAGCCCGTATTGCAAATCAATAGAACGATTGATAAAAACAACGTAAAATTATCTATTATCCAAGTTCACAAGAAAAACGATGTTATCAAAAATTTCCGTTTGCCACTAGACATTCATATCCAATATAGCAATAAAGAAGAGGAAGTAAGACAGTATACGATTACAAAAGATACCACTCACATTCAATTTGAGTTAAACCGAAATGATATAATATTAGTAACCGTAGACCCCGATGCTAAATTACTCCGCAAAATAGGCTATGAGAGCGAGATAGAGAATGAATTTGAGATTTTGCAAAATTCTCCTTATACAATGGCTCGTGTGGAAGCAGTAGAACGATTGAAAAGTATGGATTGGGCCTTGAAAAGCGATGTTTTTGCAGCTTGGTTTGCTCAAGAGAAAAATGCTATGGTAAAAACCGAAATGCTCGAACATCTTCCCAAAGAAAATACCGACGCAAATGCTTGGAAAGTAATCAAAATGGGATTGCAAGACGCCAATCATTTGGTACGACGCTTTGCAATGAATGGAATTCATACGGCTAATGATTTGATCAAACCTTTATTAATTGCAGCTCAAAGCGATACTTCATATATAAACATAGAGGTTGCAACCAAAAAATTGCTTAAACTTTATCCAAAAGAAAGTTCAAAATGGCTTGAGGCTATTTCAAAATTGAGTGGTATTAATAGAAATTTGGAGCTATTATACTGGAGCGAAATGCTTTCAAAATCTAAAGAAGACAAGCAATCTGAAAATTTCAAAAACGCTAAAAAACGATTGACATATTTAGCGAGCGAAACATTCAATTTCCGTATTCGTACCGAAGCAATGGATGTATTGATAGCAGAAAAAGAAATCAGTGAATCGCTAATCAATTCTATGATTCAAGGCTCATTGTATTTTCATCCACAAATGCGCAATCGTTCAATTAGCTATCTAAATCATTTGAAAAAAGAATTTCCCGGTGCCTTCACGTCGGGGTTTGTGGGGGGT
>JBIPPG010000370.1:0-2516 GCA_044368545.1 Chitinophagales bacterium
ATCGATACACAACCAAATTTACTACCAACATATTTAAAGGGTGGTTTAGTTTTGTCTTTGTCTGCATAGGTCAGAGATTTGTAAAAACTGTCGCCAAGATAATAGTCAACTGAAATCCAACCATTATAAATTGGTGTGTCAAGTATTTCGTCAATTGTGTTAAGATTTTCTTGAGTAAAAGTTCCATACTTATTGCAGTCAACTGCACAAGTTTCACCGCTCCAACCTTCACAGTCGTCACTTGAATATTGACAGTCTGTTAAAAGCAAACCAGTGTCTCCAAGTCCGTAAAACCAAATTTTAGTTTTATTTGTCAAGCTATTAACAACAATAAAAACTTCGTCAGCTTTATTTTCAATTTCAAAATAGTCTTGGTCGGCAAATTTCATTAGGATATAGTCTAACCAATTTGATATTTGTTTTCCGTTAAAAACTACTCTGTCCATTTGTTTAAATTGTCTGTTTGTGTCGTGGTGGCATTGCTGCTAACTTAATAAAGTACGAAATTAAAGAATTAAAAATAAATTTTAAATATTTTTTATTTGAATAATGTAAGATGTTGTTTATTATATCTTATTGGATTTATAGTTTGAAATTCTTTGTGAAACTTTGTGGCTACTTTGAGTTTCTTTGTGGAATAGTAAATAGATAATAGATGTTAAATATAAGACTTTAGATTCTTGAGGGAAATGCGTTTGGTGCTGCGCGCTAGGGATAGGAACGAACACGAAGCGAAGCGAAGTAAAGTGGATAGCCCGTTAAAGCGCCCCAAAAAAAATTAAAAGGGAGTAAACTGCATTCCTGCCTGAAAATGAATTCCGGGCATTGGAATGTCTTGAAAATATTGGTAATTTGTGTTGGTGAGGTTGTATATTGCTACAAAAAGCTTGCTTTTGGATACTGGCAAATCGTATTCTATTTTAGTGTCAAGAACCGCAAAGAGTTTATTGAGATAAGGGCGGTCTTCTATGCGGAGTGTGAGCGATTGGGTTAGATACTTGCTGTATCGGAGATAGAGTGTCCCAATGGCTTGATTTTGAAGGTAGTTGAAATTGTATTTTGATGGAAATTGGTTTTGAGACGTTAACTGATTGTGAACGTAGCTAAAGGAAACTTTCTCAAAAGGGGCATATTTTTTGTCCTGTCCAAGATAGAAATCTACCTGAGCCTCAATGCCTTGTACTTTTACATTGCCAATATTAGTTGCAGAAAAATAAGTAGCATTAGCTTCTTTTTTTATCCAATCTATTTGATTGGAGCTATTTCGGGAATAGGCTTGAAGAGAAAAGTTGGTTATTTTTGACTGAAAACGATACCCAAGTTCCATATTCAAGGCTTCCTCGGCTATCAAATTGGCATTGCCGCTATCGGTAGGCGCGGTGTAATAGAGCTCTGTAAAAGTAGGAATTCTAAAGGCGGTGTTGATTCCTCCATTCAAACTGTGTTGAGGATGTAGCGTGTATGCTGCTTGAAGTCCACCCGTTATGTTGGGATTGAAGCCAATGATATAGTTGGTATTTTGTCCAATATTGAGTTTCAGCTTATCCCAAAGGCTAAAATCTACATTGATATTGGCATTGAAAATATCTCTATTTCGGTCACCCAAATTGCTGCTATGAATTTGTTCATTTCTATATTCGCCCGATAGATTGAGCGTTGCAAATTTTTGGAACAAGGGGATAGCGTGACGAGCCAAAATGCCTCTTACGTCATTGGTATGTAGGTTTTTATAAAAACTGGGGTTCTCTCTTCGCAGTACAAAATAATCGTTGTTTTGCTTCCAATAAAAATCGATTTTGCTGTTTTGGCTTTGCAGTCCTATGTTATAAAAATAGGATTGTATTTCTTCGTATTGATTGGGAAAACGATTGGAATAGAAGCCATTAGCGCCAAATTTTTTGGATATAAACCCCGCCAAAGCATATAGGTCTATATTTTTATTCTTAAAAGGTGTTGCGTGATGTTCGGTAAAACCTTGATAGGCTTCCATATCGGTATTGGTTCTATAGCCATTGCTTCTAAGGTATCCCAGTGATATTTTATGCCAATGATTTTTGAACATTTTTCCTGCACTGAAAGACGCATTGAAGGTTTGAAAAGAGCCCAACGATACATTTCCTTGAAGATAGTCTTTCGTTACCTTTTTTGTGGTAAAATGGATTGCGCCACTATAGGCATTTTGACCCAAATTTTTGGAAGAAGCACTTTTGTGAACGTCTATTTTATCTATATCTTCTATCAAAAAAGGCATCGAAAAGGTATTATGCCCAGTTTGTGGATCGTTGATACGGATGCCATTGAGCAAAACGCCCACTTGTTCATAAGAACCTCCTCGGATAGCAATATCGCTTTGTGTACTTAAAAAACCTCGGTTTTGCATATTTACATTGGTCAGCGATGAGAACAAATCATTGATATGTATACTCGAGTGTTTTTGAATATCAGTTTGTGTCAATTGCTGAACCGCACTGAGTTTTGTAGCTATTTTTTGAGAGCCAATCCATACGGTATCTATT
>JBIPPG010000083.1:0-9000 GCA_044368545.1 Chitinophagales bacterium
TTCTACAAAGAAAACTTCTTTTTTGAAATTGGGCGCAATATAAAAGGCATAATCGGCTCTTTTTTTGCTAAAACTATCTTCTTGACTTTGTGTTTTTTCTATGACAACTTCACGTTCATGCGGATTTTTATTGATTTTGCTGCCTACATCCCAACCTAAAGCCGTAAAAAAAGGGTCAATATATTCTTGTCTTACTTCGGCTTCGCTATAAGTAGGCGATAAGTAATGGTTTTCATTCTTCTGAAAATTGAGGATTAAATCTTTTATGGTTGCGTGTGCTTGTTCAAAAGTCATTGATATATTTTAATTTTTACAAAAGTAGCTCATTACGGCAAAATTTAAAACTTTTTATATCCACACCATGTGCATATAAAAATACATAAAATACAACCCTTTTAGTGTCAAGTCTTAGAGCATAATTTTAACGAAAACATTGAACTTGAACATCAAGTGTAGTTGTTAATAAATTGAATATCAATCTATTGTTAATATTGTTTACATTCTAAAATTGAAATTTAGTGCATAAAAAAAAATAAAAATGTGGATAATTAATTTTGGATTTTTATCTATATTTCTCGCAAGGCTCGAAATGACGTAAAAATGTCTTTTTTGAGGCGTGTATGAGCGGTGGCTATACCACCGCTCTTACTAATACAAAGCAAAAGCAGTCATTTCGAACGAAGTGAGAAATCTGTACTACATAGTGAATGACGCTGTGTGCCTAGAAAGATGTAGGCTTTTATTAAATGAATGTCATAGAATTGTCTTTTCACAAATCACAAATTACAGGTAACAAACATTTAGATTCCTGATATTTTTTTCAAGAATCAATTTGTTTTTTTGAATGTTGTTTAGTCGCTGAAAAAATTCAGGAATGACGAGGGAATATATACGTAGCGACTTTTGAAAATAGTGTTTTTTCTAGATTTCTCGCAAGGCTCGAAATGACGCAGAAACGTCTTTTTTTGTGTGGGTATGAGCGGTGGCTATGCCACCACTCTTACTAATACAAAGCAAAAGCGGTCATTTCGAACGAAGTGAGAAATCTGTACTACATAGTGAATGATGCTTTGTGCCTAGAAAGATTTTGATTTTTATAAATGAAAGTCATAGAATTGTCTTATCAAAAATTACTAATTATTGGTAGTAACCATTTAGATTCCTGATATTTTTTTCAAGAATCAATTTGTTTTTTTGAATTGTGTTTAGTTGCTGAAAAAAATTCAGGAATGACGAGCTGTGCTTAGAAAGATGTATATTTTAAATAACTGAATGTCATAGAATTGTCTTTTCACAAATCACCTTTCACTAATTACTTATCACAAATCACTAATTACTAACCCCTAATCCCTAATCCCTAAAACCTAATTACTAACCCCCTAAATCTCTTCCGTACTCCACGCCTCCGCTTTATCGGCAAAGAGAGATTTGGCAAATGCCCATATTTCTTTAAAGGTATCGCTGGTGCGGTATTTTTCCAAATATTCGGGGCCATTCCAGTCGCTGATGGTGAAGAAAATACAAGGATTGTCGATAGATTGTACCAATTTGACACTGTTGCATCCTTCAAAAGAAGTGATTATTTGATAATGTTCTTTAAAAAAAACTTTGAAAGTATCGGTTTCCGAAGGCAAAATCGTAAGTTTTACAATGCGTATCATACGTTAAAAATCTATTTTGAGTTTGATTCCTGATTTTTTGGTGATTTTGAGCTGTGTACACAATTCGCCTATGCTCAAAAATATTTCAAAAAAACCTAAATCGTTAAAAATACCTCCCATATAGGAAGATTCATCTACATCTTGATAGTTTTTGGATATTTTATCAATCGTATATTTCCCCAAAAAAGAGGTTTTGAAAGGTTTTGTTCCTACATGTTCCCGAAAATCATCGATATGTAAATTGGTAACGGCATTGGAGTAGCTGTCAATATAGATAATTCGGCAAAAAATAAAATTATCTCCAATTTGTAGTCCGTTTGAAAGCGGAAAACTGAGTTTGTAGCTATTCGTCAACGTGCCTATTTCTTCAATAGGTGTGTTTTTTTGAATAGAATGACAAATTTCGGCCATCACCATTACGGTAAATTGCACCCAATTCAAGTGTTCGGGTTTTTCTATCTGTACGATATATTTTTGCGAAGCATAATCGAGATAATCAATAATTGAAACAATGCCATTATTGGGCAATATCAGATATTGGTCTTTGATTTTGGTCAATATAATTGTATTGTCTACAGAAAAATATTGACTAAAAAAAATATGTACAGACTGAGGCGGAAAATAATGAAGCGATGCAATTAAATTGTATGCATATTCTTCCAAATCGGTGCTATGCTTGGATTTATTGAATATAGCAGTCACTTTTCCCTGTTCTAATTGTGTATCCAAAAGACTTTTGGCAATAGAATGGATATAGTTTTTTTCTCCTAAGTCCGAATGAAATGAAACCTGCAGCATACAATTCTCAAATTATGTTTGTATGATTCCTAGTCTGAAATCCTCTTTGATAGGTGCGTGATTGGCCGCATCAATTCCCATCGAAATGATTTTTCGAGTTTCGGCAGGGTCAATAATGGCATCTACCCACAATCGCGAAGCTGCATAATATGGCGTGGTACTTTTATCGTAGTCTGCTTTTATTTCGTTCAAAATCTCATTTTTCTTTTCTTCGGTAATTTCTTCGCCTTTTTTCTGCAATGCACTTACTTTTATTTGTAGAATGGTATTGGCCGCTTGGCTTCCTCCCATTACGGCTATTTTGGCTGTAGGCCACGCCACGATTAATCGTGGATCAAACGCCTTGCCACACATAGCATAATTGCCTGCGCCATACGAATTCCCTACAATAATTGTGAATTTAGGTACAATGCTATTGCTCATCGCATTCACCAATTTGGCGCCATCTTTGATAATTCCTGCGTGTTCGCTTCGGCTACCCACCATAAAACCCGTTACATCTTGAAGAAACACCAAAGGGATTTTCTTTTGATTACAATTCATAATAAAACGAGCGGCTTTATCGGCACTGTCGTTGTAGATTACGCCTCCAAACTGCATTTCGCCTTTTTTGCTCTTTACTACTTTGCGCTGATTGGCTACAATCCCTACAGCCCAGCCATCCACACGAGCATAACCACATACGATACTTTGTCCATAGAGTTCTTTGTATTCTACAAAATCGCTGTCATCTACCAAGGCCTTGATCAAATCTCTAGTTTCGTATGGTTTGGAATTATCGGCCGATACATAATGATAAATAGCGTCTTTGTCTACCTTAGGTAGAGCAGGGGCTATACGATTGAATCCTGCTACTTGAGCATTTCCCAATTTATCAATTATTTTTCTAATCTGAAGCAAACAACTGGCGTCATCTTCCATTTTATAATCCGTCACTCCACTGATTTCGCAGTGTGTAGTAGCGCCACCAAGTGTTTCATTGTCTATATCCTCGCCAATAGCGGCTTTTACAAGAAAAGATCCCGCCAAGAAGATACTACCCGTTTTGTTTACAATCAAGCTTTCATCGCTCATAATAGGCAAATAAGCACCTCCCGCTACGCAACTACCCATTATAGCGGCTATTTGGGTGATTCCCATGGCACTCATTTTAGCATTGTTTCTAAAAATTCGTCCAAAATGCTCTTTGTCGGGGAAAATTTCATCTTGCATCGGTAAATATACGCCCGCACTGTCTACCAAATAAATGATTGGAATATTATTTTCCATAGCTATTTCCTGCGCTCTCAGGTTTTTCTTTCCAGTAATGGGAAACCACGCACCAGCCTTTACCGTAGCATCGTTGGCAACTACAATGACCATTCTTTTTTGGATATAACCAATTACCACAACTACACCACCTGCAACACAGCCACCATGTTCGGCATACATTTCATAGCCTGTAAATTCGCCAATCTCTATTTGGTCCATATCCTTGTCCAAAAGCATTTCGATACGCTCTCGAGCCGTCATTTTGCCTTGACTATGCAATTTTTCGATAGCTTTTTTGCCACCACCCAATTTTTGAATTTCTTGAAGATGTTTATGCTTGGAAAGCATCATTTTCATTGCATCTTCATTGATATTTGCTTCTAAGCTCATAATATTTTAATTAATAATTTGTTTTGAATGTTGATAGTTGTCGCTAATATTCTGTATTTTTTTCACATAAAATACTTTGTAGATAAGCAATACCACAATATATGCACCTGCAATATCTATTGTATAGTGAATATGTTGCATCAATAAAAAAATGAAAAGGACAAATGATAAGAAAAGAATAATTTTTTTGATAAAATGATTGGGCATTACAAAATAACAAACCAATATAGATACTGCATGACCACTAAAAAACAAGTCTTTTGTAATTTTATATCCGCTGTATGTAGTAGAATTAAGGATAGGATCTTCTAAAAAAACTAAATTTACAGGAGGCTCAAGATTTACAAAATATATCATCAACAGTCTGATAGTAAGGCAGATAATGTAAAATTGAAAGGTAAATTTGAGTAATTTTGGATAAGCCAAGAGCAATATATAGGTATAAAAAACCACCCAATACAACACCACAAAAACATATACCGAAACATCTTGAGCAGGAATTAAATTAATAAACCAATCATTGAGCTGAACGCCTTTGATACTTTCTAGCCATACCAAATTGATTTTGAACATATAGGATATGAAATAGAAAAAAGCAAGTGTGATAGCCATTTCCACCATATTGGATTTTTTGCTAAAAAACTCACACCAATTGTGCTTAAAATCTGATAACCAATAATCTACAAGCGTCATACTACTGAATTCTAACTGTTGCTTTTTGTGCAAATTTAGTCAATTGAAGTTTATTAGTCTCAGAAATTGATGTTTTATTCAAAAATTCTAAGGCTTTGTCATAATAGGCATCTCGTTTGGCTACAGTATATTTGTATGCGCCACTTTCTTCAAAAATAGTTTTAAAATCCGATACTTTTTGTTCGTTAAATTCTTGAGTTTGCAACCAATTATTTATCAATTCTTTATGATAGCGATTGGGGCTTTGCATAGCTCTAATCATCAAAAGTGTCTTTTTGTTGTTGCAAATATCTCCGCCAACTATTTTGCCTGTTTCGGCTGTTTTTCCAAAAGAATCAAGCAAATCATCTTGGATTTGAAATGCCATCCCTATATTCAAGCCAAATTTATAAATATTGTCGCAATCTTCTGCATTCGCATTTCCCAAAATAGCACCAATTTTCATACTGGTAGCTAGCAAAACCGCTGTTTTATACTCAATCATCAATAGATATTCCATTTCCGAAATTTGATGTTGTGTCTCAAAATTCATATCCAATTGCTGGCCACTACAAATTTCAATGGCAGTTTTGTTGTACAATTTGAATATTTGATTGAAATTAGGGGAATTTAATTGTTTCTCAAGCAATTGATATGTCAAAATAAGTAGAACATCGCCCGATAAAATGGCTATATTTTCATTATATTTTTTATGAACGGTAGCCATACCTCTTCGCGTATCGGACTTGTCCATTATATCGTCGTGCATCAAGGTAAAATTATGGAATAATTCAATGGTCATAGCACAATTGAGCGCATCGTCATTCATTTCACGAAAACAATCATGAATAGCCAAAAGCATAATAGGACGAATTCTTTTTGAAGGCAATTGCAAAAGGTATTTGTATGGTTCAAAAAGCTCCGCCGGACTTACTTTGGGGATATTAGTATGGATATAATCCTCAATTATTTTTTTATATTCTACAAATTCCTTCACGTATAAAATTTTAAAGGGTAAAAATAGTCTATAATCTAAAAAAGGAGTTGATTTTTTTACAAAAAATTACATTTTTTTTAAATCTTCGTGTTTATCCTAGAATTCATAAATTTGCACAACTAAAATACAAATTAAATGATTTCTAATAAAAATGTATCCATTGTAGGCGGTGGTTTAGTAGGTTCATTATTAGCGTGTTATATGCAAAAAAGAGGCCTAAAAGTAAATGTGTACGAAAGTAGAGGCGATATGCGCAGTGTAGGCTATATCGGTGGCCGAAGTATCAATTTAGCCTTGAGCACACGTGGATGGACGGCATTGGAAAAAGTGGGATTGACCCAAGAAATAGAAGCGATTTCTATTCCTATGTATGGTAGAGTCATTCATCAGAAAGATGGCAGTACGGATTATCAACCGTATGGAAAAGAAAATGAGGCTATTTATTCCGTTTCAAGAGGCGAATTGAACAAAAAATTGGTAGAGTTGGCCGATAAAAATGAAAGTGTAACGTTTCATTTCAATCAATTTTGTCAAAATGTAGATTTGCAAAAAGGAGAAGCTACTTTTTTGAATACCGAATCGCAAAAATTGACATCCGTTGAAGATGAAATGATTATAGGCACAGATGGCGCTTTTTCTAGAGTGAGAGCCTCTATGTATACTATGCCTAGGTTTGATTATCAGCAATTTTATATCAATTATGGATACAAAGAACTAACGATTCCTGCGGGGCCTAATGGTTCGTTTTTGATTGAAAAAAACGCATTACATATATGGCCAAGAGGCGAGTTTATGATGATAGCCTTGCCAAATTTAGATGGAAGTTTTACCTGCACCTTATTTGTGCCTTTTGAAGGAGAAAATGCTTTTGATGATTTGACGAGCGAAAAAGAAGTAACGGCGTATTTTGAAAATCATTTCCCCGATGCTATGCAGTTAATGCCCACATTGATTGAAGATTTTTTCAAAAACCCAACATCGGCATTAGTTACAGTTAAATGTTTCCCTTGGCATAAGAACAATGTAGCATTGATGGGCGATGCAGCGCATGCCATTGTACCATTTTTTGGTCAAGGAATGAATTGTGGTTTTGAGGATGTTCGTGTTTTTGATGAATTATTTGAGAAACACGATAATGTTGCCGATTTATTCAAAGAATACGAAGTATTGCGAAAAGAAAATGCAGACGCTATAGCGCAAATGGCATTGGATAATTTCATAGAAATGAGAGATTTAGTAGGCGATAAAGAATTTTTGAGACGCAAACATATCGAACATGATATTATGGAAAATCCTAGTTATAATTATACTTCTATGTATCAATATGTTTCTTTTTCAAATGAACCGTATTCTTTTGCTTATCAAACAGGCAAAAAACAATATAAAATGCTAGAAGAATTGTCTAAAATTGAAAATATTGAAGATAAATTAGATACAGATGCTGTAAAACAAATTGTAAATTCAATTAATTAATAAATTATTCATTATGAGAAAAATAAGTATACTTACTTTTATTATTACTTTGCTATCTTTTGGATCTTGCAATCAAGTAGACAAAGAATTATCAAAGAAATTTAATGAATTTCTAGATAGAAAATTTGAAGAGGGATTGATGAGAAATCCTGAATTTGCATCTTCATTGGGGCTTAAATATGCTTATGGCAGTTGGACCGATCGTTCAGAGCAGTTTTATGACAAAGAATATGAATTTGCCAAGGCTACTTTGGATAGTATTTATATGATGGATACGGCTAAATTAGATGAAAACTCAAAATTGAGTTTAAAACTATTTGAAGAAGAAGTCAAAAAAATGGAAGAAGGACAAAAATGGAAAAACTATTACTATGAGTTGAATCAAATGGGCGGTGTAGTTACCGATATGCCCGCATTTTTGATAAATGTTCATACCATAGATACTTTGCAAGATGCCAAAGACTATATTAGTAGATTGGCTACTTACAACAAACCTTTTGAGCAAACCATCGAAAATCTTGAAAAAAGCAAAGCCAAAGGCATCGTGCCGCCTCAGTTTACATTTCCTTATGTAAAAGAAAGTATTATTTCGTTTGAAAAAATGTTTTCAAATTCGGAAGATAATGTATTGATAAATGACTTTAAATCAAAGGTAGAAAAATTGAGCATTGCTCAACCTGAAAAAGATACTTTGGTAGCTCAAGCCAAAAAAGCTATTGCCGAAAAAGTTTTGCCTGCCTATAAAAATATGGGCGTTTATTGGGCTAGCTTGTCTCCTTCCGCTACACAAAATCAAGGCGTTTGGTCTTTGCCAAAAGGAAATGAATACTATCAATATTGTATAAAAAATAGCACGACTACAAATTATACGCCTGACGAAGTATTTGCGATAGGTGAAAAAGAAGTAGCGAGAATACATGGCGAAATGAGACAAATTATGAAAAAAGTGAATTTCAAAAATGATAATTTACAAGATTTTTTCCAATTTGTAAGAACCGATAAGCAGTTTCAATATACCAATGATGATGCAGGTAGAAAAGCATTGCTAGACGATGCCAATAAGTATATCAATGGTACTCGATCAAAATATAATGAATTGTTTAAAACTTTTCCAAAAGCCGATGTAGTAGTGATGGCAGTAGAAAAATTTAGAGAACAATCGGTTGGAGGTGCTTTTTATGAAAATCCAACGTTGGATGGCAAAAGACCGGGAAGATATTATGTAAATCTCTTCAATATGGCTGATGAGCCTAAATATCAAATGGAAGCATTGACCGCACACGAGGCTATTCCAGGACACCACATGCAAATAGCTATTGCGCAAGAATTGACAGACCTTCCTAAGTTTCGTAAGTTTGGCGGAAATACCGCTTATATTGAAGGCTGGGCCTTGTATGCCGAGCTTTTGAACAAAGAAATGGGCTTTTATCAAGATCCTTATTCCGATTTTGGAAGATTGAGTATGGAAATTTTTAGAGCAGCAAGATTGGTAGTAGATGTGGGAATTCATTACAAAAAATGGACAAGAGAGCAGGCTATAGAATATTTTATGAAAAATACGGCCAATGCCGAAGGCGATATACATAAGGAAATCGAACGATATTTCTTATGGCCAGGTCAAGCATTGGGATACAAAATAGGTATGTTGAAAATCTTGGAATTGAGAGAAAAATCCAAAAAAGAAATGGGTGCTAAATTTGATATTAAAGAATTTCATGATATTGTATTGAAAAATGGAAGTGTGTCTTTAAGTGTATT
>JBIPPG010000372.1:0-2510 GCA_044368545.1 Chitinophagales bacterium
TTTTCCAGCTCACTCCAGGGATAGCTACTTTTTCTATTTGACTCAAATTGATGTTGTCTACAGGCATTGCTTTCCCTATATTTTCTTGTTTTATCTCATCTAAATTATAAGTTTTGGGGCATCCAAAATTATTGATGGCTCCTATAATATTGGGGCAATGATCATACTCATCTGGAATTCCATCCATATCGGAATCTTGTTTGACTACTTCCAATTCTTTCGAAGTAGATTGTGCCAAAAGTGTTGAGCTAAAAAAATTTAACCCAAAAAACAATACCCAAATGTTATAACTTAGCTTCATAGCAATTACTTTCTAATGTGATTAAAATTTTACTTTTCTAAATACAGGCTCCAACACTTGACCTTGAATCTTTGTTTCAACGGAATTCGATTCTATTAATTTTTTAAATTCAGGGAAAATATCGTCATAAACAGCCAATGTAAATGCCACATCTTCATCCGAATGACTAAAACATATATTGTGAAAACTACTCCACAAAATACCTCTTTTAATCATTTCTTGTTGTAAATATGTCTTCAACAACAATCCATCACCTGCTTTTTCTGAAAAATTCACAATAGAACGACATGGGAACCCACCTATACTCAAATATTCTTGCATACCATGTTTTTCAAGCAATGCATTGAAACCATCCATTATTTTTTGACCTTGTGAAGCCAAATATTGAGGTACATTTTTTGTTTGCATTTCTTCAATTGTTGCTAAAGTAGCAGCCAAAGACAACGCTTCTCCTCCAAACGTAGTAAAATAAAAAACATCCGTTTCAAAAAGACTCATTACATCATCTCTTCCTGTCAAAAATGCTATAGGCATTCCATTGGCACAAGCTTTTGAATATACTGCCAAATCTGGAGTTACTCCAAAAAATTCTTGAGCTCCTCCCAATGCCAAACGAAATCCAGTCCACATTTCATCAAAAATCAATAACGTTCCATTGGCTTTACATACGGCATGTAGTTCCTTCAAAAAGTCATTTTTTGGCGCTTCAAAAACGATGGGTTCAATAATCACACAAGCCAAATCATCGGTCATAATTGCTTTTACACTCTCAATGTCATTATATTTTATCGAAACTGTCAAATCTTTGATAGCTTGAGGAATCCCTGCATCTCTAGTGGTAGTACCTATATACCAATCATGCCATCCGTGATACCCACAAACCGCTACTTTGTTTCTTTTTGTAAATGCACGCGCTATACGAACTGCGGCACTACATACATCTGCGCCTTGTTTGCTAATTCTTACACTTTCTGCATTTGGGATAATTTCATGCAATTTTTCGGCTACTTCTAGCTCCAATCGATGCATCAATGAAAAAGTAATCCCTTTGTCCAACTGCTCGCGTATAGCATTATCTACTTTTTCATAAGCATATCCCAATGAAATAGGGCCAATTCCCATACAATAATCCAAATATTCATTGCCATCTACATCCCAAATTTTACTTCCTTTGGCACGTTCTACATATACCGGCGATACACCCAACGTAAATTGTCCTGGACCTTTTGCTAAAGTTTGAGTAATAGGATGCATGAGCTTTTTGGCTCTATGATACATTTCTGTAGACTTTGTAATATTGGGAAGTTGATTTTTCATTTTAAATATTTTAGAATTGCAAAAATAAGTACAATCCACCTATTTCCAAGATAAATATTTTACTAAATCGTTAAATAATCTTACATTCACAAAATGTTTGGAATTTATACTTTAGTTTTTTTCTCACAATCTCATAATTATTATTTACTTTTGCATTCCATTTTAAAATAAACAAATGTTATTACAAGTTTTTAAGTCAAAAATTCACAGAGCTATCGTTACTCAAGCCGATTTGAACTACATAGGTAGTATCACTATCGACGAAGATTTGATGGATGCAGCTCAAATTATGGAAAATGAACGTGTGCAAGTAGTGAATGTCAATAATGGCGAAAGACTCGAAACCTATGTAATCAAAGGAGAGCGTGGCAGCGGCGTAGTATGCCTCAATGGCCCAGCAGCTCGAAGAGTAGAACCAGGCGACATTGTTATCGTTATTTCATATTGTTTTATGGATAAAGAAGAACTCAAATCGCACCAACCTATAATGGTGTATCCAAAACAACCGAATAATTCGTTATAATTTTTTTAAATAATTTCATAAGATACTATACTTTTGTACTTAAAAATATAGTATGAAGCAATTTAGAATCATAACCGTAACTAATAATTTTTGGAAACCAGACAATCTTACAAAAAAAGTAGAATTAAAGCTAGAAGAACTTTCCAATGAAGGATTTGAAATAGTTAGCGTTTCATTTGGATATAATCTATGGAAAATACCTACTGCATTTATAACGGTGAAAAGGGAAGTAAAAATATGAAAATTGAATATCAATTAACAAAAATAGATTATATAAAATCTTCATTTGAGATTATCACAAAATATTTCCTTTATAATTTTATCTACTTAACTCTATTATCAATAATTATATCATATTCAATAAACTAT
>JBIPPG010000084.1:0-8942 GCA_044368545.1 Chitinophagales bacterium
GTTTGATTTTTCTTCTTCTTCGTTCAAGAAGTCTTTGCCGTTTTTGGGTTGTGCTTGAAACAAAACAATTGGACGAATGTATTTTCCGCCTTTTTTTTCTTCTTCAATGGCTTGAAGTTCCAAGCGTTTTTGAAGTTGCAAAGCCGAATTGATTACTTCTGTTTTGTCCTGATGGTTGTATACAATTACAGGCAGTTTTACCATGTTTTCATTTTTTAACTCCAAGGCATCTATAAAGCTGACAATGTTGCTGTTTTTGCGTGGCGTTGCGGTTAGGTCTAGAATAAAACAAGGGTTAAATTCCTTGAGCATATCCACACTTAAATCCGTTTCTGCGTTGTGGCTTTCGTCTACCACTATCATCGGGTTTAAGTATTGCATTACTTTCATTAGAGATATTTCTTCTTCCCTGCCCAACAATGCTTCAAATGATTGCAGAGAACCATTTTGTTCAAATACTTTTCTTCCTTCTTTGTTGGCTGTTCTGATGCTATCAAAACTCAATACAAAAATGTTCAATTGCTCTTTTACCGAAGTGGCGTTAAATCCGCTTCCCTGCAATAGTTCTGCTTTGTCAAATACTTCTACTTTGTTGCCGAAATGAGCATTGATTTTTTGACGGTACGGGTGGTTTGTATCTTTTAGGTTTTTAATTGTTTGGTCTAAAATGGTAATAGACGGAACCAACCAAACTACTGCTTTGGGTTTGTCGTAAGCAAAGGCATCAAAAATTGTTTTGATGGCATTACAAGCAATAAAGGTTTTTCCGCCTGCTGTGGGCACTTTTACACAAATGTGCGGAACACGGGGAACATTGTTTTTGTAGGGTTCAATGGCTGTGCCTGAATACGGAAACAAAGGCGTTCTTGGGTGTTTTGCCCAAAAATTATAAAAGGCGTCTTTCACATCTTTGGTTTCTTGAATGTGTTCCAAAAACAGTGAAAGGTCGTTTATTACTTGCTGTTGGTAGGGTTTTAGTTCCATAGCTTAAAATCTTGTTATATCTCTTGGTATTTTTTTGAAAATGATGTGGTACTTGGTCATAAAATCTTTTGTGAGCAAACAGTTGTCGGCATAAATGACATACTGCTCGGCTTTGGTTTTCATGGTGGCTAAAAAATTATGGTCTAAAGTGGTTACTTCGTCTTGCTCATAATTGAAGTAATAGGCTGTATCATTATTCTTACCCAAGAAATGATTATTGTCTTTATGTTTTGTTTCGGTTAATGGTGTTTTCGTTTCAGTATAGTAAACATATTGGCGAATTTTTTCAACGCCTACCAATTCATTCAGATTGCCATCTTCTAAAAACATGGTTTGTCCTAATTCGTAAAAATCGAAACTTCCTTTTGTCGCTTCTGTTGTTCCGTAACCTTTGATAACTCTTTTTACCCTTTCGGCTGTAATGGTTTCTGCATAATCTTCCATTTCAATAACAATAAACTTTCGTTTGCCTTTGTCAAGTTTATTTATGTTCAATACTGCGTGTGCAGTTGTTCCACTTCCTGCAAAGCTGTCAAGCACAATAGAATTTTTGTCGGTTGCTTGATGTAAACAGTATTGAATAAAGTCAACAGATTTAGGAGTTTGAAATGATTTTTGTTCAAAGATTTTCTTTAGTTGAAGCGTTCCAGCTTCGCTTGAAAACTCTGAGCCAAGCCAAAATGATTTTGGTTTGATTGATTTATTTTCTCCTTCTTTATCCAAATAGTCTTTCTGAAAAACATCAAATTCTTTTCTTCCTTTTACTAATTGTGTTGTTAGTTCACTAATTCTTTCAATAGACGTATCTTTTCCCCAACGCCATCGTCCGTCAGTTCCATCTGATAATTTTGGAACAATTTCTATGTCATCATCTGAAGTCTTTGTTAATGATAAACCATTGTTTTTTTCATTATAATAAAACGGATAATACATATTTGGTCTATCTTCTCTTTTTGCACCAGAACCCCGTTTCCTTAAACCTTGCAAACGGTATGCTCCTAAATCATCTTTCAATTTGTATTCTTCAACATACTCTTCTGGAACTGGGACACCATTTGTTATAAATTTTCCTTTTTGAAAAATAATTAAATTCTCATGTGCGGTAGCAATAAATTTATCGTCACTTCTTCCTTTTAAGTTGTTTACTACTGCTACGTTAGCGATAAAATTTGTTGAACCAAAAATTTCATCACAAATCAGTTTCAAATTTGCTTCTTCGTTTTTGTCTATTGAAATAAATATTGCCCCATCATTAGAAAGTAGTTTGTATAATAATTTCAAACGAGGATACATCATGCATAGCCATTTGTCGTGTCTTGTCAAGTCTTCTGCTTCCTTTCCAACAACTTGTCCAAGCCACTTTTTTATTTTTGGGTCGTTTACATTGTCGTTATACACCCAACTTTCGTTTCCTGTGTTGTAAGGTGGATCTATGTAGATACACTTTATTTTTCCTTCATATTCAGGCAATAGGGCTTTCAGGGCTTCCAAGTTGTCGCCATGTATTATTTTGTTGCCGCTGTTGGTTTCTTGTTCAGTTGGTGTTCCATTATCAAAGCCGTAGCGGTGTTCCAATACTTTAAACGGCACATCCATGTGATGATTGATTACTTTGTCTTTTCCTATCCAATTGAGTGTGGGCATTTATATATTTCTATTGTAGTTTTGCAAATATAATAATATTTTAGATTTTTTTTTGAATTGATTATAAATATTTATCTCAATCCAATAAATCGGGTCTGCGCTCCTGAGTCCTAGCGATAGACTGATCTATTTTCCATTGTTCAATATTTTTTTGATGACCGCTGAGCAAGATACTAGGCACTTCCATTCCTTCCCAAATCTCGGGGCGAGTATACACAGGAGGAGAAAGTAGATTGTCTTGAAAACTATCGCTGAGTGCCGAACTTTCATTATTCAATACCCCAGGAATAAGTCTTCCAATACTATCCGCCAATACTGCCGCCGCCAATTCGCCGCCCGAAAGCACATAGTCTCCAATAGAAATTTCTAAGGTTACATATTTTTCTCTAATGCGCTCGTCTATGCCTTTGTAGTGCCCGCAAATCATAAGAATATTTTCTTTTAAGGACAAGGAGTTGGCTATTTTTTGATTGTAGGTTTTGCCGTCGGGACATAGAAAGATGATTTCATCGTAATGCGTGTTTTTTTTCAAATCTTCGATACAAGCGGCCAGAGGCTCGCACATAATTACCATACCCGCATCGCCACCATATTGATAATCATCTACTTGACGATATTTTCCTATGCCGTATTCACGTAGCGAAATGAGATTGATTTCGAGAAGTCCTTTGTCTTTGGCGCGTTTCATAATAGAATGCGTCAAAAAACTTTCTATCAATTCGGGAATTACACTAATGATATCTATTTTCATCGTTATGTTTTTTTATATATCCAAAAGTCCTTCGGGAAGTTCAAAATACAAGATGCGGTTATCTTCGTCTTCATTTAATATCCAATCTTTTACAAAAGGGATTAAAACCGTTTTTTCTAAGCCTTCTAGTTTTACTTCTAGAGTAGTCTGTGCCTTAGTTTCGTATATTTCTATTACTTGTCCCAGCATTGTTTTTTTGTCATACACCGTATACTCCATATAGTCTTCCCAGTCTACTATCTCAAAACATTGTTCTGCAATATGTTCGGGCAAGAAAAGCTCCATTTGATTGAGTCCCGAGGTTTCTTCTTTGCTTTTTATTTTTGTAAATTTAACCAATGCCGATTCTCCGTCAAAATCTAATTTTTCTATTAAATAGGGCGAATAAACACCTTTTTTTTCTAAAAATAATGCTTTGAAAGAATCTTCTAGCAAATCATAATCAAAAGCCACGCGCATAGTGCCATCAAATCCTTTTGATTTTAAAATTTTACCGACTTTTACAAATTGATTGTCCATATATATAAAGCAAAAAAAGTGAAAACTGCTTTTACACAATTTTCACTTTTATAATTTTAATGTTTTTTTAGAAATTATTCTGCTTCTGGTGCAGTTTCTTCAGTAGCTTCTGGCGCAGTTTCTTCAACTGGAGCCTCCATTACTTCTTCCGCTGGAGTTTCTGTTACTACTTCTTCAGTAGCTTCTTCCGCTGGAGTTTCAGCTGCTGCTAATTTCTCAGCATAAGCCTCTCTTTTCTTCACCTCATCAGCCAATTTTTGAGATTTTTTAGCATCTTTTTCAGCTGTCAATTTCTCTACTCTTGAAGCAATTTTGTCTGATTTGTACTCAAGCCAAGCTTGCATTTTCGCTTCCATTTCTTCTACGGTCATTGCACCTTTTCTCACACCTCTTGCCAAGTGTTTTTTGTACATAACGCCTTTGTAAGAAAGGATTTTTTTAACGGTATCAGTAGGCTCAGCACCACTCATTACCCATTCAAATGCTTTGTCGAAATCAATATTGATCGTTGCAGGAACGGTCAATGGATTGTAATCTCCAATTCTGTCGATGAATTTACCATCTCTTCTTGCACGGCTATCGGCCACTACTACATAGTAGTATGGTCTTTTACTTCTTCCGTGTCTTTGTAATCTTATTTTAGTAGCCATAAAAACTTAAAAATTAATTAAAAGTTAGTTAAAAATTTTGAGGTGCAAAAATACAATTTAATTTTTAAATGAGTTGATATTTTTTGTCTTTTTTAACTCGCTGAATCTGAACTTCTTCTGAAATAGGGGTTTTATGTAATATATGGTTTATTAATTCTATCCCAAAATAAGGAATAAGCGAAACGCCTTTGGTGCCAAATCCATTGAAAATGTATAAATTGGGATGCGAAGGATGAACATCTACAAAAGGTCTTCGGTCGTGAGATGTGGTTCGAAAGGCGGCCAAATGATTTGCCAATTCAAAAGAATTTTCTTTCAAAAAGAATTCACATTTTTCTAATAAATCATTTTTTGCTTTGGATGTGTGTGTAGGTTCTTGAACGGAAACACGATCAAAAGTAGATCCCACCCAAAAATGCTCTTTGAAGTTGCAGATAAATTTACCTTTGTGAATCACATTTTTTAGTTCAAAATATTGTGATTTAATTTCCAACGCTTCGCCACGATTGGGTGCAAAGGGAAGGTGATTGAAGAATGGATTGTCCAAAACACCTATTCCTTCGGCAAAAATAATAGAATTATAAGTAATATCTTTGTAGCGATTGGCGGTTGTGTCCAATTGATCGTAATCAAAATTTTCATATAAAATACATTGATTATTTTGAAAAATATAAGATAACGATTCCAAGAATTGAGGAACGGATACTTGATAAGAATTTTTAATTAAAACTTTTTGATTTTCAATAATTTCTATCCAATCTTTTTTTGATTCAATCGATAGAAGTAGGTTGGAATAAGATATAGGATCCTCTACATATTTTTCTATCAGAATTGGATTGATAAAAGATTGTTTTTCAATTTGATAAAAAGATTTTGCGGTATTGAGAAAATCATAATATTTCCAAGAAAGTACAAAATTTCGACCTGAAATAGGATTGATAATTCCCGAAGAAATCATCGACGCAGCTGGTTTTTCGTTTTTTATGATTTGAAAAGGAATACCTTTTTCAAAAAGGATTTTCCCTAGTGAAAATGCCGCTAAACCACCGCCAACTATTAGTATCAAAATTATTTTTTTAAATGAATGGTAAAAATAGAATATTTTTGCCCAAAATTAATTCAAAAAATATCATGGAAGAGAATAATATAAAAAATGACGAAGTAAGAGATAAAAGCATTGTAGATTCAGCAGAAGATACGGGTAGTTTGTTCAAAAAATTATTGCCTTTATTGTTTGCATTAGTATTGGCTATTTTGTTGTTTTTATTTTTCAATAAAGGTAGCAATGTAAGTCAAACCGAAATGCAACCTGCCGTAAATGCTACACCGCTGGATTCATCAGCTATGAACGCTATAGATACTGCCACTATGGTATCGGATTCTTTAGCGGTAGATACTACTAAATAGTTTATTACAATTTTTAAATTTGAATATCGCCCAAATGCACGTCATTTGGGCTTTTTTTTTGTGTGAATAACATTCGCTTAACATTAAATTCAAATATAGTTAATATTTGTAAAATCCTTAACACTACCTTAATTTTTTCGTGATCAAAAGACCATTAGTTTTGCACTTGAAAAAATTAAAAAGTATAAGTTTTGAAAAAGTTACAATTATTTATTTTATTGACATTGAGCTGTATGTCATTTTACGGCCAAATTTCTTTTACGGGAGTAGTAAAAGACGAGAACAACAATCCTATTGGTTTTGTATTTGTAAAGGTAAAGGATCAATCCTTGGGTGCCAAAACGGATGCCAATGGTAATTTTCGAATTAATTTTCCTTCCAAGGGAGAATATATGCTAGAATTGAGCAATTTGAATTATGAAACATTGATCAAAACCGTAGTAGTTGCAGAAGGACAAAATGAAATGCAAACTTTTGTGATGAAAACCAGCGTGAAAAAAGTTAAAGGTGCATTGGTAAGAGGTTCAAAAAGCAAAGGTAGCGAGCAAGCCGTTTTAGCAGAGCAAAAAGCAAGTATAGCAGCAGTTGAAATCATAGGCTCTCAAGAAATGAGCCGAAAAGGAGCTAGCGATGCAAGTGCTGCAATTGTAAAGATGGCGGGAATTAGCAAAGAAGAAGGATCAAGTCAAATTTTTGTAAGAGGACTTGGAGACCGATATAATGCAACAATGCTTAATGGAATGTTTTTGCCATCCGATAATCCTGAGTTTAAGAATATTTCTTTGGAATATTTTCCTATAGATATTATTCAAAGTATAGGGGTAAGTAAAACTTATAATAATACTTTATTAGGTGATTTTGGAGGAGCAACAATTAATATTGCTACTAAAGAATATTATGGAAAGCCTTTTATATCTGGAAGTTTTAAAGCAGGAATAAATACCAATGCAATTTCAAACGTAAATAAAGGTCATGGGGTAGGTTTTTTTGGAAATGTAGATAACTCCGAGATACCAACTACTGTTAATGGACAGTTTATTAGTAGACAATGGGATGATGTTGAACGATCAACCCCAAGAGTTAACTCTGACGTTAATATTAATGCGGGATGGTCTAAAAATCTAACGGAAAAACTTAAGTTAAGCTTATTTGGCACGGCTAGTTTTAGTAATAAATATCAGTATTTTAAGGGTATGTCTCAGCTATTAGACGCACAAGGAAATATTAGAGATAGTGCAGGAAAAGAAAGTTTTGTATATATTGTCAATCAAAATGCGATGGTAAATGCTGTTTTATCATCATCAAAAATGAAAACAAAAATTAACTATTTATTTTTTCGAACGGCCGCTAATCAATTTAATGTATATGATGGCTTAGATGGAAACAATGGTAATACCACATTGCGAAAAAGAAATATTAAAGATGTTAGTAATTTGCACGTTGCTCAAATAATAAATGAATTCAAAGTAAGTGATAAGTTGCAATTTATTGCTAATGCTTCTTTTAACTCGATAAGTAATAACCAACCCGATCGATTGACACAGGCATATCAAGTTGTAGCCGGAAATTGGGCTATCAATACAAATCAAGATGGAAATATGAGTTCATATTATCAATCTTTGGAAGATAAAGATTATACTGTTGGGCTTGCTGGAAAATATAGTTTAATGAAAGATTCTGTTTCTAATCAGGATAAAACATCATTAAGCTTAGGTTATACATTGCGCTATAAAACTAGAGAGTTTAATCAATATGATTATATATTTAAATCTAATATTCAAAATCCAATAGGATATGTATTTCCAGATGATATTTCGAGGTATTTTTCTGCTGGAAACATAGGATCTGGAGATAATCAATATAGACTCTATGCTGAAAGACAAAGTGGAGGTCAAGTGCTGGCTCAGATGTATGATGGCGATTTATCTATTCATTCACCCTCAATAGCAATTGATCATAAGTTTTCTCCAAAAATTATTGTTTCGGCGGGTGCAAGAATTGATATAGTTGGTCAGAATGTCAATTGGGATATTCAAGGTAATAGACCTCCAAAAGATAATATATTATTTGAAGACTTTAAAGTGTTACCTTTTGTTAATGCGAAGTATGAAGTGACGGATAACCAAAACTTGAAATTTGCATTTAGTAAGACTTATACACTCCCTCAATTCAAAGAACTTGCTCCATTTTTATATTATGATATAAGTACATTTAATACTAGAGGTAATCCATATTTATATTCTTCTGATAACTATAATTTTGATATCAAGTACGAGTGGTTTCCTTCAGCAAATGAGTTGATATCTGTAGCAGGATTTAGTAAATTTATTCAAAATCCAATTAACAAAGTATTTGAAGCAGCTACAGGTCAATTGCAAATGACTTATGTTAACTCTGGAGATATGGCTATGGTTACTGGAATTGAATTGGAAGTAAAGAAAACTCTAATTGATAAAATGAATTCTAAAGATAGTAATGGAATCAAATATTCTCTATCAGGAGGTTTTAATATTTGTGCATTGTACTCAAGACAGGATTTGGACAATAATAAAGCAACTAGAGAAACCAATGGTTATACAACCACACAATACTCTTTGGAAGCAACCACATTACAAGGGGCTTCTCCTATAGTTTTTAATACGGATTTGACTTATAGAATGAGAATGAAATCTTTTGAGTCGCAATTTACTTTTGTACTAAATTATTTTCATGATAGGCTTTATGCAATTGGGGCACAGACTGCAGGTAATGCTTATGAAAAAGGTGTGTTTACATTAGATTTTATAAGTAGACACACAATCTCAAAGCATTGGTCAATTTCCGCAAATGTAAGGAATATCCTCAATCCAAGTATAGATAGATATCAAGAGTTTGGAGATGAAGATAAAACAATTTCTACTTTTAAGAAAGGTATAGATGCAAGTATAGGATTCAATTTCAATTTTTAAAAAATTATTAACCCAAAAATTAATATTAAACCCAAAAAA
>JBIPPG010000085.1:0-8920 GCA_044368545.1 Chitinophagales bacterium
ACCTTATATCTGAAAGTTGAATTGAATAGTTTTTAATTAATGGATGATACTCTACTTTGTAATTATCTGCCTCAAAAGAACCATTGATAATTGAGGTGTTTATTTTCCTATTCTCTTCCTTTTTTTGTTCAAATAACAATTGTTCTTCTTTTTGTTTTTTAAATAATTCTTCGGCTTGAATATTAGTTATAGATATAACCTCAGAACTTTTAATTTCAAAATTTGAAATTTTCCAATTTCTTTCTGTTTTTAACACTAAAGCTGAACCAATATATTTAATATTTGACCCTTTTTCAACATAATCACAATTAGTTGTGTTTTTAGAAAATATAGACCCAGGAAAATTACATTCTGTATTAACCCGAAAAGAAGAGTTTACTATACCAAATGGACCTGCAATATATTTCATTGTTTGATAATCTGCTAAATGCCCAGAATATAAATTGAATTCTGCTCTTACTTCTAATTGGAAATATAATTTATAATAATCTCTTCCATCCATTTCTTTAATTGTTTCTCCATCAGATTTTTCAACTTTTATTAATGACATTAATCCATTTGTTTCATTTCTAATTTTATCTGATAAAAAATCTTTAAACAAATTTATATCATATTCTTTTGAAGAAATTTGGGTTTTTGAAATATTGTCACTTTCCTCTTTGGTCATTTTTTCAATCTCTTCCATTTTGTATACAAAGACATTTCGATCACTTTTTATCTTGACTGATTTATTTGGTATCATTTCGGTAATGATCCCACGAATAACCGAGCCATTTTTTAAATATACTACATCCTCCAAATTTGTTTGAGAATACCCAAAAAAAGGAAATAAGATAGCTATTAAAATTAAAATTTTGTTCATATTTCTATATTCTACTAATGTCCAAAAGTAAATCTTATATTCCCCTCAGCTTTAATAGGAGTTGGGTTTACATAATAATCATTTACATATGGAGCTTCTCCTCTATATTCTCCAAAAAGTGTTGCTGCTGTTGAGAATGAAATAGGGTTAAAGGCAACAGTTCCATTTATTTCAAGCCACTCTGTTATTTTAATGCCTGCTCTAGTACCTATTTCAAAACTGATGGAATTACCGTAACCATTGTCAACTGTTGGTCCAACTTGTATTTCGTTCCCCCAACTATCATATATCAATCGATTCATACCATTAGTTCCAATTGCATCAACTAAAGCTTTATCTGTGAACCGTACATAATTGTATTTAATACCTAATAAAGGAGCTAAAGTTAATCTATCCAACACAAACTCTTGAGATAAACCACCTCCAATAGTTAATAAAAAAACGTTTGAAGGATATAGAATATAATTGAAGCTAAAGTTTGATTGGGAAAATTTTATAGTTTGATATGTTCCATCAACATAAACTCTGGTGGTAGATTTATTATTATTAAACGAAATTAGAGCCATATCGGCTTTTAAATTGAATCCTCTTGTTCCATACCCAATACCTATTGAATAAGGAGAAGATTTAAAATTAATTTGCTTTTTTATGCTTGGTGGTGGAGACATCTTGGTCTCGGGTTTTTGTTCCTGTGCAAAAAGTTGCAAACAAAAAATTGTAGCTGAGAGTAAAATAACTTTTTTCATATTTAAAATTTTTATGCCACAAAGGTAAATCGAGTCTCAAACATTTTTTTTCTATATTTTCACAACTTTTCGCCAAAAAAAAGTATGAAAATTTGTTTTAAATCCTTTATTTTTGAGTGTTTTAAAATTATATTTTATCGCCTATGGACAAATCGCTAGAACTATTTTTTTCTTTGAAAGAAGACGAAATTGATGCTTTTGAAAAATTTATAGCGCATCATAAGGAAATCAAACCACAGCATAAGATTTTATTCGAATACATCATAAAATCTAAAGAAAATTTTGATGAAACTAAGTTTTCTAAAAAAAACAACATTCAACCTCAAAGAATACCATATTTGAAAAGTGAGCTATTGAAAATAGCCGAAAAATGGATTGTTCAATATATCTCTATGGGGCAAATAAATGAATTTGACAGAAATAGATCGTTGTTATCATTTTTCGATTCACATGCTGCAGAAAAAAACACGTTATCTATCTTAAAAACAATGGATAGATTCGATGAGAAGTTTTTTTTTGATTCAAGTGAGCATTTGTCGTTGTTTCGTCTTGGTCGGCTAAAAGATGTAGTATATAAGCATAGAACCAACAAATCCATTAAAATGGAGTCTATAGATTATGCTTCCCACCTCGATTTATTTTTTGCATTGGAAAAACTAAAAATCTATTGCGAAGATCTAAACAGGCATACCCTCTTCAATACGAATTATGAACCCCATATCCATTTAGCCTTTTTTGAAAGTTTGAAAGACAAACATCCTCTACTCAAGATCTATATGGAGCTATATTTGGTATTGTCAAACAACCAAATGGCTTCCAAAATAAAAATAAATGAAATCATAACACTTTGGATGGAACATTCCAATAATCTAAAAATTCGGGTAGATCAGTACACGATTTTTCATTATCTAATCAATATCATTAGTAGGGCTATAAAAAAAGGTGATTTAGAACTTAAAATTGATTTTTTGAAACTTATAGAATATGCCGATTCTTTAGATTTATTAAAAGAAAACGATAAAGTAAATGTTGATATTCTTTTACTAAGCTTTTATTATGCAATAGATGTGGAGGAGGAACGTTTCGTTAACTTCTTTTATGAAAAATACAAATTGGATATTGAAAATTCATCTAAAAATTACTTATCGCCATTTTTTGAGAGCTTAACCTTGTTTTATAAAGAGAAGTACGATGAAGCATCGAGAGTTTTCTCCGGTGCAGATTTATCTAAATTCACCTTTATGAAAAAAATTCAAGCCTATATGTTGGAAATAAGAATACAAATAGAACTAGAACATTCCAAATCTAAAAAACCAATCTTTAATAACTCTTTGATAAATTCAAGGATTAAAGCAATACAACATCTATTGCAAAACGAATCGATATCGGATGTGAATAAAAATAGAATAAAACTTTTTTGTAAACAAAGTGCTTCCATAAATAAAAATAAATGTTTCAATGAAGAGCAAGTATCCATTGAAACACCTTTTTATGAATGGTTTCTCAGAATAAATAAAAAAAGCTGACCGTATCCGATCAGCTTTTCTAGAGTTTAAGAATAGCTTCTGAATTTTAGTGACTTTTTTACTTAATTGTCACTTTGCTAAAATATTCTTGTGTATTCGTCTTGACGGCTATAATGTATAAGCCTTTGTTCAGAGAGCTTATATCAAAATTGCACTGTGTAGCGCTGCATCCTTGAAGGGTAAGTATGGGCTCATAATTGAGGTTATAAACCTTTACCTCTTCTATCGTCTCGCTAGATTGAGTAGATACATACAAGTATTCTTCAATCACTACTATCGAACCATCTACGGCGAATGCAGATACAAAGAGTGTCAAGAAAAATCCCAAAATGAAAATCTTTCGTTTCATAATCTTGAAATTTTGTCCTTGGTAATAAAAAAAGGATCCTTACGGGTTTCTGTACAGTGTCGGTTCTTTAGGATGATGATCCAAGCTGCCGTTTCTTAGCTTTTTTCTAAATACAAAAAAAAAGCAAAAAGTTAACGTATAAAAATTTTAGGGATAATATAAATAACATAAGGGATAACCTTATTAAAAATGGGGATGAGAGCCAATGTTTAGATCTCAAAAAGTGCTTATTTAATTACATCGAAGCAATAATGCTAGATGTTAGTATGGATAATTTTACAATTTATAAAAATCAGCCATTTTGATATTAAATGCTTCTTTATAATTTGAAGACAATTTACATTCAATTCCTATTACGATTAATTTAGAATCATTAAACTTACCTTCAAAGATAGGAGGAAGCATATTGATAATATCACTATCAGAAATTCGGACGAATTGTTTTGGCAAAATCTTTAAGATTTCGGTTAAAGACATTTTCAGATAAAAATCATCTCCATCTTTTATTATAATTCTACAATAATTTTTCTTTACAGGCTCCAGTTTGATTTTTGAACCTAGGTCTATCCCTCTTGTGGAAATTAATGCGATATCATTCAATTGGATTGGAATTTCGACGGGTTGATCTCCTATATTTTTAAGATTTTCGTAGTAGTCGACATAAGCAAAAATAAAGTCGGCAGATACCGTATCCTTTGACCTTGAACTTACGTTATTCAAAATAGTTTTTATTGTTCGCACTAAGAGATTAGCATCTAATTTTGGCTTTGATTTGACCATAAATGCATTATGATGTGTATTTAGTCCCGCTTTAAATACTCTTTCATCGTCCAGTTCTGTCAAATATACAAATGGAATATTGTAATGCGAATATAGAATTGCCCCCAAATCCAGTCCATCTTTCTTACCTTGGAGGTTAATATCCAATAGAACTATATCAGGCTTTCGAGAATTAATTGCTGTTATTGCTTCATCGTAGGATTTGATATAATCACTGACCTCAAAATTTTCTTCAACCAATATTTGATAAATACCATCATACAAAATGGCTTCATCTTCTACAACAAGTATGTATGGCTTCACAAAATATATTTTTAGAAATTCAAAGTCAATTTGGTCTCTCCCTGATTATTAAAAACACAATCTGCATCCATCTGTCTTCCTAGTAACTGTATCAGCCTTAGCCCAAGAGTGTTTTTTGATACTGTATCAACATTAAACCCAACACCATTATCCGAAAGTTCTATACAGATTTTGTTATCCTTGTTTTTTTTTGCTTGAACTGAGATACTTGGCTGAGAAGTAGTACCAAAGGCATATTTATACGAATTGGTAATAAATTCATTGATAATAAGCCCTAGGGGAAATGATTTTTCTATGGGAACATCTAGATTTTGGTCAATTTCAATTTTATAGTCAATAGCTAGATTAAAGCTTTTTGAGATATTTTCGGAAAGCGAATTTACATACTCTTTCAAGTTGAGATTTCCAATTCCATGCGATTCGTAAAGTTGCTTATGAACCGTATTTATACTTTCAATTTTGTTTTGCAATTCTGTTAAATTGGCTTCGATATATTCTGGATTGCCTTTTGTCTTTATATCCTCAATAAATTTATTAATAATGCTCAAATTGTTTTTAATTCTATGATGAAGTTCTTTTTGTAAATTTTCAATATATTCTTTTTGTTTTTTTATTTTGCTATATAGTTTCCAAAAAACACCAAGCCCAATTAAAGACATTACAAGAATAATACCAAAAATCCATTTCCATCGTGATTCATTATTTAGCTTTACCTGTGTTGTTAAATTTTCATTATTTAATCTTAGGATTTCTGCTTCCTTTTTTTCGGTTTGATAGCGGGTTTCGATTTCATGGGTTTTACTCATATAAATAGTATTACTAAATGAATCTTCTATTATTTTATATTTTTTATAAAAAGAAAGAGAATTTTTATAATCTTTCTTATATTGATACAATTCGTATAGTAGATTATATAACAACCCTTTGTTTTTAAGATCTATTTTTTCTTTACAACATGTATCATTTATAAATGTTTTTATCAATCCCTCTGCTTTTGAGAATTCATTAGTTTTAATAAATATTCTAGCTAAATTTATCTTAGAGATATTTGTATAATAGAGGTTATTTAATTTTTTTGCATATAAAATTGCTTCTTTATTATACATATGAGCTTCTTCATATCGCCTATTATCAGTAAAAATTATTGATAAATTATTATATTCATCCCAAATATATAAATTTTCAGCGCTTTTCTTAAATCCATTTAATGCTAAAGTGTTATAATATTTAGCTTTATTGAATTTACCCCAATGTGAATATAATAAACCTAAGCTACGATATAAAGATAATAGATTATCATTTATAGATATTTCTTTTGATTTTTTTAAAACTTGTAATAAATACTTTTCACTTTTTTGAAAATCTTTTAATTCAATATAAATATCGCCAATACTTAATAGTGCGCTGGACATACCATCCCAATTTTGAACTTTTTCTGCTGTTTCATAACTTTTAATAAAATATTTTATACTTAAATCTAGCATATTTTTATATTTATAAATTAGTCCTAAGTTTCCATACAAACTAGATAAAACTTCATTTTCATCTTTAATTTTATTTTTTAGAATAAAATTAATTCCTTTATTGTAATAGTATTCTGCAGAATCGTCTTTCATAAAATTATAGTACACACTTCCTATTTGAAGATAAGATTGGACAATTTGATTATTGTTTTGGTCTTTTATACTATTTTTGAGTGCAGTATGAGCATATATCAAGGCATTTTTAATGTCCCCATTTTTATTATTTAGTTTTGATTTAAACAAAAAACATACATTTAGGTAAAAATTATTTTTATTATCTACCGCCATTCTTTTTAATAGTTCTATTAATTCTAATTTCTTTTTATTAGATTGCTCAATATAAATTAACTCTTTAATTAAAGACATGCTATCCTTAGCTTTAATGGTTATTTTAAGCTGATCATTTAAACTATCATAAATTGATCTTGAATAACAAGAAAAATGAAATAAAATAAAAATGGCTATATAGATTTTTTGCTTCATAAATTTTAGGATATAATTTTCAAAGCAAACTTAATATCTTTTTTTCAAACAAAATAAAAAATCAATTCAAAACAAGAGATATTTAAGTTGATAGTTTAAAAAATCACTACCTTTGTAAGGTGGGAAATGAATCTCATCAATATATTGCTGTAAACCTAGAAAGGAATATGTTCAAGACAAAAATAATTGGCACGGGGAGCGTAATTCCTGATCTTATTGTAACAAATGAAGATTTTTCATCACATGAATTTTATGATGAAAATCAGAAGAAATTAGAAATTTCTGGCGAGGTAATTGTTAGAAAATTTAAATCTATTACGGGTATTGAAGAGCGAAAATATGCTAGCCAAGGGCTCAACACATCCGATCTTGCGGCAGAAGCGGCTCTAAAAGCAATAGCAGATTCGGGAATTGATCCTGAAACGCTTGACCATATCATCGTTGCTCATAATTTTGGGAATATAGTCAATCAATCGATTCAATCCGATGCCGTTCCATCATTGGCGGCTAGAGTAAAACATGCACTAAAAATTCGCAATCCTAAGTGTGTAGCTTATGATATGCTTTTTGGATGTCCAGGTTGGGTACAGGCTTTTATACAAGCAGATTGTTTTTTTAAAGCTGGTGTGGGAAAACGCGCATTGGTAATAGGTGCCGAAACTTTGAGCCGTGTAACAGATCCGCATGATAGAGATTCTATGATTTTTTCCGATGGTGCAGGCGCTTGTGTATTGGAATTTAAGGATTCTGATTCAGGACTTTTGAATCATTGTACCCTTTCGCATAGTATGGAAGAGGTAGATTATATCTATTTTGGGGCTTCGTACAAGCCCGATTCTTGCCCAAATCATCGATATATCAAAATGAAAGGGCGCAAGGTGTATGAATATGCATTGAAACAAGTGCCTCTTGCCATAAAAGAGTGTATAGACGACTCCAATATTGGGATAGAAAATATCAAGAAAATATTTATTCATCAGGCAAATGAAAAAATGGACGAGGCGATTATTCGTGATTTGTACAAACTCTATAATGTAGACGCGCCTGAAAAAATTATGCCTATGTGCATCCATAAATTTGGGAATAGTTCGGTAGCTACGGTGCCTACACTCTATGATATGGTAGTTCACAATCGTATGGAAGACCACAAAGTAGAAACGGGCGATGCCATTGTTTTTGCTTCGGTAGGTGCAGGAATGAATATCAATGCTTTTGTGTATGTAGTGTAGGATAATTTCTCACTTTATTAAATATTTTTCCATTCATCCATAATATCTAATTATTTGTAAAATAAATTTGACTTTTGTCAAAACCCGCAATAGCTTTGTGGTATTATTCACCAATTAAATTAATATCCAAATGGAAAAGCACGATTTGCACCACGAATTTCCCGAATTTGAACAAAGAATTCATGAGTTGAAAGTTTCTGACAATCATTTCAGAAAATTATTTGACAAATATCATGAACTCAATAATGAAATTCATAGAATAGAAACTGGTGCCGAAAATACATCAGATGCTACATTGAATGACTTGAGAATGAAAAGAGTTCATCTAAAAGATGAGCTTTTTGCTATCATATCTTTGTAGAAAGAATCTGTTCATTTTTGAAAAAACAAAAAACCCACTTCGGTTGAAGTGGGTTTTTTATTACATTTATAAAAAGCTAATTTTTAGCTGTTTGCAAACTGCTTGCGAATGATATTCAACGCACCGCCTTCTTTAAACCATTCAATCTGTTGTGTATTGTATGTATGATTGGCAAGAATCGTTTCTTTGCTGCCGTCTTTATGAGTTATTTCCAATGTCAACGGTTTGCCTTCTGTAAAATCATTCAATCCTAAAACACTAACTTTGTCATCTTCTTGGAATTTGTCATAATCCGCTTTATCCGCAAATGTCAAACCAAGCATTCCTTGTTTTTTCAAGTTGGTTTCGTGAATACGAGCAAAAGATTTTACCAATACTACCTGAACACCCAAATGACGAGGCTCCATAGCGGCGTGCTCTCTTGAAGAACCTTCGCCATAGTTTTCATCACCTATTACAATACTTCCAATGCCTTTCGCTTTGTATTGACGCTGAACCGTAGGTACTTCTTCGTAGTTTCCAGTCAATTGATTTTTTACACTATTGGTTTTTTCGTTGAAGAAGTTTGTAGCTCCAATAAGCATATTATTAGAAATATTATCCAAATGTCCACGGTATTTCAACCAAGGTCCTGCCATAGAGATATGGTCAGTTGTACATTTTCCTTTTGCTTTGATTAGGATAAATAAATCGGTCAAATCTTGACCATTCCATCTTGCAAATGGGCTCAATAATTGCAAACGGCTAGACGCTGGATC
>JBIPPG010000086.1:0-8900 GCA_044368545.1 Chitinophagales bacterium
TTAAAGAAAATCTCGATATTGATTCCGTATATAGAGATTATTTCAATAGTAGAAACGAAGAATTAGAAAGTATTGATTTCTAATAAAATAAAGAATTGAGGAGCTTTCAGAAACTTTGGAAGCTCCTTTTTTAAATTACAAATTTATGATAAAATTATCTAAATATATAATAGCCGTTAAAAATTTTGAATCAGATTCTGTTATAATTTATTCTACACTAACTGGTTCTGTAATTAAATTACAATTTGAAGAATATGTATTACTTAATCAAAATAAGTATAACTTATTAGATGATTTATTGTTGAAAAAGCTTATAAACTTTAATATTTTAGTGAGGGAAGAGATAGATGAAACAAAAGATCTATTATATAGATTTAAAAATTTCAAACCCAACTCTTATGAAATTAGTATAGCTCCTTCAGCTAATTGTCAATTTAATTGTGATTATTGCGGACAAGAACATTATAATAAAAATCTTGAAGAAAATAACAATATGAAAATTGTTAAAAGATTTGAAAATCAAATTAAGAATGAACAATTTGAGTCTAGTAAGGTTGTTTGGTTTGGGGGAGAACCTCTATTAAATTTGAAAAGTATACTAGATTTGTCAGAAAATTTTATACAAATTTGTAAAAAATATGACAAAAGCTATTCTTCAACAATTGTAACAAATGGATTGTTGTTAAAAAAAAGAAATTTTGATTTTCTTAAAAGTATAAATGTTAACTTAATTCAAATTACTATAGATGGTAATGAAGAAGCACATGATAATAGGCGTATAATGAAGAGAATGAATGGAAAAACTTTTCACAAAATTTATACTAATGTATTAGAAATTGTTAAAGATCCTGAATTTAAACATAATGACACTAAAATATCAATTAGATGTAATATTGATTATAGGAATTCTGAGGATGTGTGGCAATTATTAGAAAAGTTGAAATTTGATAAGATTCATGATAAGGTTTATTTTTACCCTGCCCCAATACACTCTTGGGCTAACGAGGCGCATCTTATGTCTCTTGAAAAAGAAAAATATTCAAAATTAGAGATTGAGATATATTCAAAAATGATTATAGATGGTTTTTTGTTAGATGAAGAATTTTTACCTATACCCATATCAAATACTTGTATGGCAACAAATCCATTTTATGAACTAATTGATGCAAATGGCAACATTTTTGATTGTACAGAAATGATATATGTTGATGAGATGCAAATATATAAAACAAGTGACTTAGATAGTATGCCAAATAAAGATAGATTTTTTTTAGATTGGTATGACAAAATTTCAAATAAAGAATCTAAATCTAATTGTTTAGATTGTAAATTACTTCCTGTTTGTGGAGGAGGGTGTCCTAAACATTGGTTAGATGGTATAAATGCGTGTCCTAGTTACAAAGAAAACATTAAAGAAAGAATTCTCTTAGAGTATCATTCTCAAAAAAATACAATATGAAAAAGATGGCTTTTAGCTGGATTCATTTGGAAATTGACAACTTTATCTGTAAACTCAATACGGGTATTGAAGTAAACATAGAAGATAAGTATTTAATCCAAATTGATACTGGATGTCCGAATACTTTTTTATATGATTTTTATTTAAAAAATGCTGGGTATGAACTTGATTATGAAAAGTTAGATTTTGATGAAAATGATTTAGGGGATAAATTTTATTATATAAAAGAATTTAGTTTAAAAATAAATGAAAATAACTTTATTATACCTAAATGTTATATTGAAAAACAAGTTACCATTCCTATAGAAAATACAATTAGAGAAAAAAACTTGCCTTTAATTGGTTATATAGGTAATGATATTTTTGAAAATAAAAAAGTTGTCTTTGATTATAAATCAAGAATAATAATAATTTTTGATAATTTTGAAGATTTAAAAAATTTATTTTGTGTAAATGAAATGTATGATTTTAAAAAGATAGGAAGAGGTTACATAATTCTACCAATCTTTTTAGATAAAAATAGATATGGGTTGTTTGATACCGCTTTTTATAATGATTTTCAGCTAAAAAGTGATGAGTATAATAACCTTTACTCAGATGTTGAATATGAGTTAAGGTTATCTAGACCAGATTTTAATTTTAAAACCTTAAATAAGGAAGTGCTGAAAACAATTAAAATTGGTGGACTTGAGATTGAATCAATTTATAATATCAATTGTGTTAATGAAGAATTTGAATCGTATCTATTTTATATGGATGATTTTGATCATTATATTGGAAATAATATTTTTTTGAATAAAGTACTAATCTTCGACTTTTTAAACAATAAATTTTCAATTAATAAGTGACCTATCCCTTTTTCCCCCAACTCGACGCCATGGACTGCGGAGCTACTTGCCTCCGTATGATATGCCGTTTTTATGGGCGTATAGTAGATGGGAAGTATTTGCGGGAGCAGACCTATACAGGAAGAGAAGGCGTAAGTATGCTTGGTCTCAGCCGTGCGGCTGAAGAGCTTGGTTTTAAAACTTTGGCGGTAAAGATAGATATAGATACACTCATAAACGAAGCCCCGCTACCTGCTATTTTGCATTGGAATCAGGAACATTTTGTAGTACTATATAAAATTAAGAATTATGAATTAAGAATTAAGAATGGTGAAAAATTAAGTATTTTTGGTTGGTTGCGAAAATTATTCTTTTTTATTTTTTCATTCTTCAATAGAAAAACTACGTTTTTCGTAGCGGATCCTGCTCACGGAAAAATTAGACTTTCAAAAGAAGATTTAAAAAAACACTGGTGTTCGGACGGGAAAGAAGAAGGCATTGCGCTATTGTTAGAAACCACGCCCGCTTTCTATAATGAAGCATTAAGAGTTAAGAATGAAGATAGTACTAAAAAATCGGTTTGGGGATTTATCTGGCCCTATTTTAGACCCTATAATGGTTTGGTGGTACAGCTTTTTGTGGGACTTTTGGTAGGTTCACTTTTGCAGTTTATTTTTCCATTTCTCACCCAGAGTATTGTAGATATAGGCGTTCGGCATCAGAATATTCATTTTATATATCTAGTTTTAATGGCATCCTTGATGCTTTTTGTAGGGCAAACGATTGTGGAGCTCGTGCGTAGTAGGATTTTGCTTCATATCTCCTCTAGGGTCAATATTTCTTTGATTAGTGATTTTTTGCTCAAGCTGATGAAACTTCCTATTTCCTTTTTTGATAGTAAAATGACAGGAGACTTGATGCAACGCATAGGCGATCATGGACGAATACAGAGTTTTATGACTGGGAGTTCGCTCTCGGTTTTGTTTTCGGTTATCAATTTATTTGTTTTTGGGACAATTTTGCTCATATACGATTCTTTGATTTTTATGGTTTTTTTTATCGGTTCGGCAGTGTATACGCTATGGATATTATTTTTCCTTAAATATAGAAAAGAGCTAGACTACAAACGATTTCAGCAGAGTAGTGTCAAACAGAGTAGTCTGATACAGATTATTCAAGGTATGCAGGAAATCAAACTCCAAAATGCAGAACAGCGTCATCGTTGGAATTGGGAAAAACTCCAAGCACAGGGTTTCAAAATAGAGTTGAGAGCCTTGAATATCTCCAATATCCAATCCGTAGGTTCTGGAGTCATCAATCAGTTGAAGAACATTATTATTAGTGTTTTAACCGCTAAGCTCGTCATAGATGGAAAATTGACCTTGGGGATGATGCTTTCTGTGCAGTATATTATAGGGCAGTTGAATGCGCCTATTGCACAGTTGTTGGGTTTTGTACAACAGTTGCAAGATGCTACCTTGTCGTTGGAACGATTGAATGAAATCCATTCTAAACCTAATGAAGAAAACGCATTTAATAATGAAGAATTAAGAGTTAAGAATGAAGAGTTAAGAATTAAGAATGAAGAATTGAAATTTGAGAATGTTTCATTTAGATATGCAGGACCCGAAAGCCCAGAAGTGTTGAAGAATTTGAATTTTACCATTCCATCGGGAAAAGTTACAGCTATAGTGGGTAGTAGTGGAAGCGGAAAAACAACCTTATTAAAACTTCTTATGAAATTTTACACGCCTACAAAAGGTACGATTAAGTTTGGGAATACGGATTTATCTAATTTAAAAGGGTATGATTGGCGAGATTATTTTGGAGCGGTATTACAAGATGGATTTATTTTTTCAGATACCATCGCTAGAAATATAGCCGTAAAAGATGAGATTATAGATCGTTCCAAACTGCTACAAGCTGTTCGTGTAGCGAATATAGAAGAGTTTATTGAATCTTTGCCCCTAGGGTTCAATACCAAAATAGGTCAAGATGGCATAGGTGTGAGTATGGGACAACGTCAGCGTCTCCTTATTGCTAGAGCGGTGTACAAAGAACCATCATTGATTCTATTTGACGAAGCTACCAACTCACTAGATGCTAATAATGAACGGAAAATTGTAGAGAATATGAACGCCTATTTGAAAGATAAAACGGCAGTCATCGTAGCCCATCGATTGAGTACGGTGAAAGATGCGGATAATATTATTGTGTTAGACAAAGGAGAAATCATTGAACAGGGGACGCATGATGAGTTGACCGCACAACGAGGTGCATATTATACGCTGATTAAAAATCAGTTGGAATTAGGGAGTTAAGAATTAAGAATGAAGAGTTAAGAATGAAGATTTATGAATTTGGATATACTAGTTTATTTTAATTTGGGATAATTATTAAGTCTTACATCTTAATTGTTAGTTAAAAAAAGGTTATGAAAGAAAATGTTTTATATGAAAAGTCTCTAAAATTCGCGATTAGGATGGTTCGTTTATATCAGTATTTAGTTAATGATAAAAAAGAGTTTGTGATGTCAAAACAATTAATTAGAAGCGGTACTGCAATTGGAGCATTAATACGTGAAAGTAAGTATGCTGAGTCTAAATCAGATTTTATTCATAAACTACATATCGCATTAAAAGAGGCAAATGAGACAGATTATTGGATTATATTATTAAAAGAAACAGATTTTATTTCTCAAGTTGAATTTGATTCATTGGTATATGAAATTCAAGAGCTTATAAAGTTATTAGTTTCTATAATTAAAACGTCTAAAGCTAACTTGAAAAAATGAACAATTATTATTTCTTAATTCATACTTCTTAATTAAATGAAAGTAGAAGATATAAATTTACGATCCGACGAGGTCAATGAAATTTTTGCAAAAATACCATCTCATTTGGTGCGATGGGGTAATACATGGATCTTGATTGTATTGATAGGGCTTTTGACATTAGCATATTTTGTTAAATACCCTGATGTGATTACAGGAAATGCGATTTTGCTTTCATCCAATACACCTGTGAATCTTGTAGCGCAGAACAATGGAAAAATACACTTGCTAGCTTCCAATTTGTCCGAAGTAACTACTCATACTCGAATTGCTTATATCGGTGATGATGGAGCGAATATAGATGATATGGATAGCCTATATAGTTTATTGAAACAATCCTATGTAGACAGTTTGAAAATTGAGAAAAATAAATTATATTCTTTAGGGAAGTTGCAAAACTCATGGGGGCGGTTTGTAGTGGATTTGGAGTCGTATCAAAATTATTTGAAAGCCAATCCCGAACAAATAGGTATAGCCAATTCGGGAAAACAAATACAGAATAATCAATTAAGTGAGGCAAATCTAAGGGAACAAATCGGTCTAAAAGAATCTCAGCTTAATTTTTATATCAATAAACTAGAAAAAGAAAAATCATTACTCCAACGAGGTATGATTTCTGAACGAGAAGTTCAAAACACCTATTCGCAAGTCATTGAGATGGAAAATCAACTCAAAGTGCTTTCGAGTCAGCAAATAGGAATCGATAGAAACAACTCAGATTATCAGAAACAAATATCGGAGCTTCAAGCCACAAAATTTCAATCTCAAAATCAGAAATTGACAAGCCTCAAACAAGCCAGAATTTCGTTAATAGAAGAAATGGAAGCTTGGTACAAAATGAATTGTTTTGTTGCACCGTTTGACGGAACCCTTCAATACAATTTGCCTATAGTGGATGAGCAATTTATAACGCAAGCTACGGAATTATTTACGATTACTCCTCATCAAAAAAATGAAATCATGTGCCAAGTTTTAATACCTATGGCGGGTATGGGAAAAGTAACCCTTGGGCAAAAAGTAATTGTAAGACTTCAGCATTATCCTGAGGAAGAATTTGGCATTTTGAAAGGCAAAATAAAAGCTATTTCACCCACTGCTAATAAAGATAAAAATTATATCGTTAATGTGTCATTAGACCAAGGTATGAAAACATCTTATGGAAAAGAGGTAGCTTATCAACCCAATATGGAGGGAACGGCAGATATTGTAACCAAGGATAAAAGTTTTTTACATAGAATTTTTGAACAATTATTGAAATTAGTTAAAAGAAATTAATCAATTAACCGTCTTGAAGAAATATATATTATTTTTTTTTATTTTATCGAATACGGTTGAGTTGTTTTCTCAAGTATATTCACTTGATGACTGTATCAAGCGTGTTATGGAGAAGAGCATCGATATTCGTATTCAAAAATTAAATAAGGAATCGGCTTTTTTGCAAAATAGACAAGCGAAATTCAATCTTTTGCCATCTGTAAATATAGGATCGGGGGTAAATTATAATATTGGATATTCTATTTCCCCATTAGACTATAGTTATATAGAACAAAATTCTATTTCGGGCAATTTGAATCTGTCGGCTCAGATTACTTTGTTTCAAGGATTTCAGCAATTGAAAACTATTCAAAAAACCAAGCTTGATTATCAAGTATGGGATTATCAAGTAAAACAAATTGAAAATAATTTAAAGATTCAAGTAATTTCACTCTACTTGCAAAGTATTTTGGAGCATGAAGTGCTGAAATCATTGCGCCAGCAATTACTTTTTTCAGAAAATTTGTATAATTCCAAAAAGGAATTATTGGCGGAGGGATTAATTGCCGAAAACACAACAAAAGAATTAAGCCTTCAAATAGAAATAGACAAAGCCAATATTGAAAAACAAGCATTTCAAATTGAAAATAGTTTGAATAAGATGAAGGTTTTGCTACAATATACGGACTATCAAACGTTTGAAATCGATACCAATATTGATTTTATGGGTGTACCAAAAGCAGAAAAAAATAATGTATTGAATAAAAACTTTGAAAATTTGCCTGACGTGCAAATTGAAAAAATCAAATGGAGTTCTTCTCAAAAACAAATAGAAATATATAAAGGTTCATTGTTGCCCTCGTTGACTCTGGGATATGCGTTTGGTACTAATTTTATCAATACCGCCAAAACATACGAATATAAAACGATACGAAATCCTACAATAGGCTTTTTTGGCGATAGCAATTATACCTTTGTGCGTTCAATCTCGAATCAACAAGTTCCAGTGGCGGAACAACCCATTTCTATCTTTAGCCAAATAGGAAATAACAAACAACATCAGTTTCAGTTAAATTTACAATGGTCTATATTTTCAAAATTTAGCAAAATAACCAATATCAAACTTGCCGAAATATCGGCAAAACAGCAAGAAGAACGCATTGATTTAACCATTCAGAAGTTAAAAGAGAATTACAATCAAGCGATAACCAATAGAGATAATGCTTTTCAAAAATACAAATACAATATTGTAGTAGCCAAGGCACAAGAAGAAAAATTCAAAATGGCTAAAGAGAAATTTGAAAGCAATCTTATCGATTATTTCGAGTTGATGAATTACCAAAACCAATATCAGTCGTCTAAAATAGAACTGTCAAAATCAAAGTTGGAATGGTATTTTAATCAAAAAATAGTAGAGTTATATTGATGTTTTCAATGGCTCATCGAGCAAAGACCAAAGGATGATAAGGATTTGTAGGTATAAAATGATGCTTTAGGCTGTTTGGTTACACTCGTTAAAAATAAAAAATAATTGAATTTGTGAAAAAAAGATTATATTTGCACTCAAATTTGAAGTAGAAATTGATAATGAGGGAAGCTTAAGCTTCCCTATTTTTATATAAAAGGGGTATATGGATTTAAGTGAAAAAATAAAATTGAAGTTGAGAAAATGGTCGGAAGACTATTGTCGCCAGAACGAATTGTTTCTTGTAGATGTTACCGTTATTGGTCTCAAATACAATGTGTATGCAGATTGTATGACCAATATTACCATTCAAGAATGTGCGAGATTGAATAGACATTTGCAAGAAAAATTGGATGCCGATAGCGAAGTGCCAGAAGTGTATACCTTGGATGTATCGTCTCCAGGAATGTCCAATTCGTTGAAATTGCCGATTCAATATCAAAAAAGATTGAACAAAGATTTGAAAATAACCAAAACGGATGGAGTAGATATAGAAGGAAAAATTGTACATGTGGACGACGAAGGTGTAGAAGTGGAAGTAACGATTCCGATGAACAAAAAATTAAAACAACCCGAAAGGATAGAAAAATATTCATTAAAATACAACGAAATAAAAAAAGCATTAATACCCATAAAATTTAACAAAAAATGAGTAATATAGATTTGATTGACTCGTTCTCCGAGTTCAAAGAACAAAAAGGAATTGATAAAGTAAAAATGATGCGTCTTCTTGAAGATGTATTCCGTACCTCATTGAAGAAAAAGTATGGAAATACCGATAATTTTAGCATCGTAATCAATACCGACAAAGGTCAAGTAGAGATTTACCAAAGTAGAGAAATTGTAGAAGATGATCAAGTAGAAGATTCGGTAAAACAAGTAGGAATCAGCGATGCCTTGAAATTGGACGAGAGTTTTGAGATAGGTGAGGAAACGTATGAGCAAATAGAAATTCACGAATTATCTCGTAGAGCTATTATGGCTGCAAAACAAACGTTGCATTCAAGAGTTACGGAGTTGGAAAAAGACGAAGTTTATAAAAATTACAAAGACAGAGTAGGC
>JBIPPG010000087.1:0-8886 GCA_044368545.1 Chitinophagales bacterium
TTTCCTTCTACGCCTACGGTATTGACGCTTTCATCTTCGGCACAATACATATTTTTTTGATGATCTTCGTACCAATAATTGCCTACAATGCCATGAATAGCGGGAACACTTCCCGTGTAAATAGAAGAATGCCCAGGGCCTGTATACGTGGGGCAATAATTGTAATGCATATTGGACGCCGAAAAACCCTCGTTGATCAGTCTATTAAATCCATTTTGGCTATAGTGGCTATTGTAGCGAATCAAAAAGTCGTAGCGCATCTGGTCTACTACTATTCCCACTACTATTTTGGGTCTTTTTTGAGCGTACCCTATAGTTTCCAATGCCAACAAAGCAATAACTAGAAATAATCGAATCATAAACAGAAAATTTATTACAAAAATAAGGGATTTGTGATTTTAGGGATGTTATTTTATTGGGAAATTTACTTTCGTTATAGATTAAATTATGGATTTCTCTTCTCTTTTTTAGGATAAAACCAAAAAAGGTATTTATTTTCAATAGTCATTTTGAAAATAAAATGTATAACAGAACCTTTTTTAAGAGATTACCTGCAAAATGAAATTAACTTTCAAACAGACAATAGCGTTTGTGAAATGTGAATTTAGGTCGTGCCTCATCAGAAACTATCATATTTAAAGTCTTTTTTATTTTTCTTGCAAAATATCAATCAACAATTGTAGTTCTTTATCGGAAATAGTTACTTGCTCGGATTTATCATAAATATCCATTAAAAATACAGTTTGTTTCACTATACGTACAAAGGTAATCATTCTCGCACCGCTCTTTTACCTTTACCTTTAGACGATATAGCTATTCGTATTTTATAACAATCTTTACCAATTGGGGTGCCCATTGTGGGATTGATAGTAAGTTTATCAATTACCAATGCTAAATCAGACGCCAAAGACTTATATTTTTTTTGCTAAACGTTTTAATTTTCTTTCAAAGGGTTCGGTAGCAATAATATCAAAGTACATTTAATAGATCTTTAGCCGATTTTAGTTTTTTCTTTCCTTGTTCATAAAGCGTTACATCGTTAAAAGCTTCAGCTAAATCACTAATATATTCACTTTTTAGCTTTTCTTTTATTTCCTTTATTACGCTAATATAATCAAGACTTTTTAACATTTCCATAAAAAAAGGAATACGGTTATTTTCTTTTATATCTAATAGTACTTTCATCTTTTAATTAGGTTAAAATTTCTACAAATATAATACAACTTTTTATCATTTTTAAAAAAAGAAAAATAGTTGTTAAGTAATTCGTATTTTGAGCTTTAGCAATTTTGAATTTGGTGTATTAAAAATTCATTTTATTTGCAAGGTTGGGATTATTGTGAAATTTGCCCAATTTTTCTCGGTGGATATTTTGTAGCAAGTTGTGCAAAGGCTCTAATATGATCGGGTGATGTGCCACAGCAGCCTCCTACTATATTTACAAGTCCTTCTTTCATAAATTCTTCAAGCTGACGAGCCATATCTTCGGGCGTTTCATCGTAGAGCCCAAATTCATTTGGCAGTCCAGCATTGGGGTAGCAGCTGATGAAGCAAGGGGCGTTTTTAGCTAAAATTTCTATATATTGTTTCATCGCTTTAGCGCCAAGAGCACAGTTGATGCCTATACTCAAAAGAGGTGCATGCGAAAGCGAAATATAAAATGCTTCCGTCGTTTGTCCACTTAGGGTTCGTCCCGAAGCATCGGTTATCGTACCCGAAACCATTACAGGGATTTGAATTTTTCGAGCTTCTAGTATTTCCATAATGCCATAAATGCACGCTTTTGCATTGAGCGTGTCAAAAATAGTCTCAACCAAAAGTAAATCTACGCCACCGTCTATCAATGCTTCTACTTGTTCTTTGTATGCACTTACTAGGTCGTCAAAACTTACCGCTCTGTATCCAGGATTGTTTACATCGGGTGAAATAGAAGCCGTACGATTGGTAGGGCCTATACTTCCCGCCACAAATCGGGGTTTGTCGGGATTCTTTTGGGTCATTTCTTCAGCAGCTTCTTTGGCTATTTTGGCAGAGAAAAAATTGATGTCATATACAGCCGATTCGAGTGCATAGTCTGCCTGTGAAATTACATTGGCACTAAACGTATTCGTCTCGAGAATATCGGCTCCAGCTTCTAAATATTCAAGATGAATGGCTTTGATAATATCGGGACGTGTTATGGAAAGCAAATCGTTGTTGCCTTTGAGAGGATGGCTATGTCCTTCAAACCGGGTGCCTCTAAAATCTTCTTCGGTCAATTTATATTTTTGAATCATGGTACCCATAGCACCATCCAAAATCATAATTTTTTCTTTTAGCAATTGCTCAATCTTCATTTCAAATAGGAATTAATTATAGAAATAGGTTTTTTCAAAATATTTTTTATCTTTGATATACAAAGGAATGGTAAAGGTAAATTTAGGCCCAAGATAGCGATACGTAGCTTTTTTATCTGCAATAGAAGTATTGGTTTTTACATCCCAAGTGTTTAGGCTTTTTACAAATGCTACCGTATGCTCTAGCCCAAAGGTAATATTGATTAATTTATCACGTGAAAAATAGGTATATCCAATAAATTGACTCAACGAAAGTCCTGCCATAGATTGATTGTATAGCCCTGCATAGTTGTCATTGAGCTGTGGAACTATGTTTCCGTCTATTGTAGTGATGGTTTTTTGGGATAAATATCCAATGCCCGCTTTAAAATGAATTCCACTAATTTTTGATTTAGGGAAAATGGGAATAATTTTGCCTATTTCTACATTAAAAGTACCGATTCTTCCTTCCAATGAAGGTTGTTCAATGTTTGCATTTTTCCCAATTACAACGCCATTTGACACCATATCGCCTAGCAATGTAAAATCTTTTGGCGAAGCCCCAAACCCAAAACCAGCCCCAAATCCAAAGGTCCAATTTGATTTTGTCTTGAGTGAAATATTCATATCGGCTTTGCTATGAACTCCGTACAATGAAGTATTGTCACCCATAGGATATTGAAGCGAAAAACTAGGTGAAAACATTATGATAGCAGGATTTTCTACTTTGGTCGTTTGCTGCGCATTCATAGCAGAATACGAGAAAAAAATCAATAAAATTGCTAACCCTTGTTTCATAAAAAGTTGTTTTTTGTAAAATAGAGGGCAATCCCCTATAAATAATGAATTACAAAGATATTGAAATTAAAAAAAATATGTATATTTGTTTTTTCAATTAAATAGATATGCTGAACTTAGAAAAATTCACAAACGAGAACCAAGACCCCATTGCAGTGGAAAAATTGGCAAAGAAACTCAATGATTTAATGACTCCAGGCGAAGAGCTTGAGTATATAGCGGTACAAAAAAAACCAGCGGTAAATATTTCGCCAGATGGTGTAGCCATTACAAATAAACGATTGATTTTCTGTCGTCAAAAAAACCTGGGACTTTCTATGGATTTTGAAGATTTTTTCTGGAAAAATGTCTTTTCGTGTTCGATGAAAGAAAGCCTATTGGGTGCCGATTTTTTTGCTAAAACCGTGGACAATAGAGATTTTACCATAGATTATTTGCCCAAAGCTCAAGCGCGCAAACTCTACGCAATAGCCAATGAATACAAAGAAAATGCGCGTCAAGAACCCCAAGCGTCAGCTCCCAAAATAGAATCTACCCCAGCACCCGAAGTGATAGCCCCTCCTGTAATGGAAGAGCAAGACAAAGTGGCGGAAACACTTCAGAAATTAAAAAAATTATACGAAAGTGGTTTGATTACCCAGCAAGAATTTGAGAATAAGAAAAACGAGATTATAAATAGTTTGTAAGAAGTATTATTTCTTGGGCATCAAAACCAAAATTCCCGTAGGAATATCCAATGGCTCTTCATTGGCTAGCTGCATAGCGCCTTTGTAGAGACTGTATACATGATAGAAAAATAGTCCAATGAGAAATAAAAAATTTCCAAAAGGAAAAAAGAATGTCATTCCAGCAAAAATCAATAACCCAATACTAATCATAACCTGAAAATTGAAGCAAGAAGCAATTGTGGGATAATAATCTTCATTTTCCTTATATCGCCACAAAAAGAAAAGGGACGGTAATATGAAAAACAACATTGACGCACACAACATTACAATAAGTGGACGAGGAGCGGTTGGATTTTTTTGATAATTTTGGAAAAATGCTTGTTCTATAGGACTGGAAGTAGATCGATTATCTATTATGGGGGATTCCAGGTTCGACGTCAATTTTTTTTTTAATCCCACAGCGGTCAAATCCATTCCGCCAAATGTACCACTGCTCATCATCAGAAACACGGGATTGTCTATATGAATGGATTCAAAGTAATTTTCCAAGTCTTCTTTTTGGGTAAAATACTCAATATGGGTATTGCCAAAAGCGGAGAGGATTTCTTCTTTTGAAAAAATTTGATTTCCTTTTTTTTCTACAACGGCTTTGTCTATAAATACCACTGCGTGTTTTGTATCGCCAAAAGCACCGTGGTATTGTGGAAGAAAAGATGCCGTGAGCGTACTGTAGGTATGCATTTCATAGCAGGCTATCAAGGTTTTTGAAGGATATTTTTCCGAAACGGCTTTTACCGTAGCGGTCAGTTTGCTAGGCGAATGTGCAAAATCTTTAAATACGATTCTATTAGGCTCGTCTACTAATTTTTCGAGTCTGCGCCCCGCCCCAGTGAATGATTGCATTGCATTATAAAATTCAAATTCTTTCATGCCTATGGAAATACAGATATTTTTGGCTGCTTCCAAATTCTCCATATTGTGTTTCCCAAAGAAATCAAAAGAATACGCAACATCGTCTTTTTTTAGGATAAATTTATCTTCATCGGCTGTATATTCACTACTTTGATATGGGATTAGGGAAATATCGGAGCGAAGTCCTTGAATGGTTTCAACTATTTTGGGCGTATTGTAGTAGAATAGCGTAGCGCCCGATTCGAGGCTTTTTACAAGTTTTTGAAATTGTTCAAAGTAGATAGCTTCTGTCTTAAAAACATTGACATGATCCCATTCTATGCCGCTCAAACAAGCCAAATTTCCTTTGTAATAGATAAATTTGGGCTCTTTGGTAAGGCTACTGGCTAGATATTCATCTCCTTCGAGAATAATAATAGGAGCATCGGAAATCTTTACACTGTGTTCAAATCCTTTGACACTGCTGCCTACAAGGTAATCAAAATCCATATTTTGATGACGAAGCGCATGCATTATCATCGAAGTAATCGTAGTTTTTCCATGACTTCCCGCTACTACTATTCTCGTTTTTTCTTTGGATTGTTCATAAATATATTCGGGGAAAGAGTAGACCTTGATGCCCAATTCCATAGCTCTTGTCAATTCGATATTGTCAAATTTTGCGTGCATTCCCAAGACAACTACTTCAATATCGGAAGTAATATTTTCCGCAAAAAAACCAATTTTAGTGGGCAAAATACCTTCTTTTTCAAGATTGGATTTGGCGGGATCATTAATGACATCATCCGAGCCAGAGACTTGATGTCCTTTTTTGGAAAGCGTAATGGCTAATTGGTGCATAATAGCACCGCCGATGGCAATAAAATGAATTCGCATACGATTAGGATTTCTTAAAATACAAAAATAGAGTTTAAAAAATTATAGAGATGTTTTAAATTTTATTCAAAATGTATTCAATAAACCAATTGGGCAACTCTTTCTCTTCAATATTAAGCGTTAATGCCCCTCCATTTCCTTCTGCAATCAATTTCATTGTTTTAGAATTATCAAAAATAAAAACTTTGTCAACAATATTAATAGCAGGAAGTAGATTTGTTAATGTCTTATGGTATCTTTCAATTATTAGACTTTCATCTACATCATGGCCTCCTTTAAAAACTCTATTTTTAACTCGAGAAATATTTAAATTGGCATCTTCTAGGCAAATAAAATATAGATAAGTTTTAAATCCTTTTTCTTTGGCATAGCTTATTTCTTCAAGTTTTGAAAAATGAGTCATTACCGTTTCATAGGAAAATGTTTGGTTAGAATTAATTAAAGCATTTCTAATAAACGAAGTAATCAGAGCGGCTTCATAACTATTTGTTTTGTATGATTTTGAGATAATTATATTATCAATAATAGTTAGATTAATTTCAAATTTTTTACTGTTTGCCTTTTTCAATAATGAAATTGTATTTTCTTGATTTAAAAAACTATCAAAATTTGCTTGAGTAAGTTTTAAATTAAAGTCATCAATATTAATAAATTTATTTTGTCGAATTTCTTTTTCAACCAAATCAGCATTTATGAAAAGACCTGTATTGTATTTGTTTTTTAATGTGTCAAAAAGTGTTGATTTGCCAGAGCCATTGGGTCCTGCAAAGATTCTTAATCTTTTGGATTGAGGCATATAATACTTCCTTTTTTCAAGTTGGGAATTTTGGATTTTACCTTTTCTATCTTTTTAATTTTTACAATTTTACCATTTGGAAATTTTTCTACAATATAATTTCCTTTTGTTTCCATAATACTTAATCCTAGCGCTTTTGAAATTCTTTTTGCTTTATTAGAGGCTATTCTTGCCGATTTTATTAGTATTTCAACTTCTTTGGACTCCGAAAAAAAATCGTTTTTTTTCATTTGTATCTTTTTTATATTTTATAAATATATCATTCTTTGTAGGGTATTAAAGATAATCAAAGATATTTTACAAAAAAATGGCTTTGAGTAGAAATAAGCTTACATATTTTTAAGTTTATCTCATTTCTTTATATTTGTGATACAAAGATAGCTAAAAAATAAAGATTTATTTCAAAAATTTATGTTGTCTCAAGAAATCCTTTTTGCATTTATTCAAAAAAATCCTTAGATTTATATTATCTTTGCGCTAAAATAAACAGATTTCTTGGAAGATATCATTCAGCTTTTACCCGATCATATTTCAAATAAAATTGCCGCAGGAGAGGTTATTCAAAGGCCTGCTAGTGCGGTCAAAGAATTGATAGAAAATAGCTTAGACGCGGGTGCCAAAAGCATCAAATTATTGGTAAAAGACAGTGGCAAAACGCTCTTGCAAGTGATTGACGATGGCAAAGGTATGAGCCCTACCGACGCCAGACTTTGTTTTGAAAAACACGCTACTTCCAAAATTAAAAATGTAGAAGATATTTTCAAAATTCACAGCAAAGGATTTAGAGGCGAAGCATTGGCATCGATAGCTGCGGTAGCGCAAGTAGAACTAAAAACAAGACGTCCCGGCGATGAGGTAGGTACCAAAATAGTTATAGAAGGAAGCCGAGTAATTTCTCAAGAGCCTATTTCTATGCCTGTTGGGACTCATTTCTCAATGAAAAACTTGTTTTTTAATATTCCCGCACGCCGTAATTTCTTGAAAACGGATAATGAAGAAATGCGCCAGATTATTATTGAATTTGATAGATTGGCATTGTCGCATTGCGATATTGAGTTTTCGTTGTATCACAATGATAGCGAGGTGTACAAACTGCTTCCTGCGCCACTAAGACAGCGTGTGGTTTCGCTTTTTGGAAAAAATTATAATGAAAAATTAGTGAATATTGAAGAGGAAAGTACCGATATTTTGAAAATATATGGCTTTGTTTCCAAACCCGATGCCGCTAATAGCAAAACCAAAGGCAAACAGTACCTTTTTGTCAATAAACGATTTATAAAAAATAATTATATTCAGCACGCTATTTATAGCGCATATAAAGATTTGATTGGGGAAAAAGAGTATCCTTTTTATGTTCTTTTTGTAGAAATAGATCCAGCCAAAATAGACGTGAACGTATCGCCTACCAAGCAGGAAATCAAATTTGAAGACGAACAGCTCATTTACCAATTTATCAATGCGGGAATTCGTCGTAGCTTGATGCAATTCAATATTGCGCCTTCCATAGATTTTTCGGTAGATAGAGATTTGAGTCATTTTGATGCTATGATTAAGCCTATCAAACGAGAAGAATATGTTACCGAGAATAAATCATCCATTTCTATCAATCGCCCCAATTTTGCATCGCCCAAAGTCAATAATCAAGGGAATTGGGAGGAACTCTTCAAGCGATCGGTAGATGAAATGAGGCAAGAAAATGACGAAATAATAAGTGCGCCCAAGCTTTTTGAAGAAGAGGCAAAAACATTTGAAAAAACGGGGAAACCTTTTCAGCTCAATAATAAATATATAGTACTGCCTACGAAGTCGGCATTGCTTTTTATAGATCAGAAGCGTGCGCATGAGCGTATTTTATTCGATGAACTGCAACGGATGTCGCTCAAACATGCTATTCCATCGCAGCGATTGCTTTTTCCTATTGTGGTAGAATTGAGTATGCAAGATAGTTTTGTTTTGAGCGAAATATTGACCGATTTGGCGCATTTGGGATTTGATATTGCGCAGCTAGGACAAAACAACTTTGCTATTCAAGGCATTCCCTCGGATTTGCAAATGGGAAATGAAAAAGAAATGATAACAGAATTGATAGAACAATTCAAAAATTCATTCAAAGCCAAGTCTTCTCGAAAGGAACATTTGCTTATTTCTATCTGTAAAATTTCGAGTGTAAAGAAAAAACAGGAACTTTCGGATAAGGAAATGGAATATTTGACCGATACGCTTTTTGAATGCGAGAATTATTTGAAATCGCCTTCGGGAAAAAGCATTTTTTTTGCGATGAATTATTTTGATATTGATAAAAATTTTGATTAAAAATGTTGAATATGTTTAGAAATGTATTGCCTGTCACTCGGAATATTATTATAGCCAATATCTTGGTTTTTTTGTTGGTTGAATTTGCAAACAAAAGTTTAAATATAGATTTAAATTATAACTTTGGTTTACTTTATTTTGGATATCCTGATTTTAAAATATATCAACTGGTTACTTGTATATTTATGCATGGGGATTATGTTCATTT
>JBIPPG010000088.1:0-8781 GCA_044368545.1 Chitinophagales bacterium
ATATTAGATGTGAGATTTTAGATTATAGATAGAGTGATTTGTAATTAGTGATTTGCGATTTGTGATATGTAGGGGCGAAATATTTTTCGCCTAATCATCATTCGCCCTATAATTAATTTCAATAGCCTCAGGTTTTAACCTGAGCAAGAAAGAATAGATTCGTCTTTCCAAATGTAGTAGAGAAATGCAATTGTAACTAATAGAGATCCCCGATAAAATTTCAAAAGTATTTTTCGAATTTATTAAAATAATTAGTTTTTGAAAATTTTGAGGAAGACGAATTCTTATATTTTATTGATTAAAATAGGACAATTAACAGCTTCTATAACCTCTTCGGCGATACTTCCCATTAATAATTTTTTAATTCCACTTCTGCCGTGCGTAGCCATCACAATTAAATCAATTTTATGTAAATCTGCCAAATGTTTTATTTCTTCAGAAATGTTATTTTCAAAAGTCAATTCATAATTAAACGTAATACTTGGATTTGTTTTTTTGTATTGTAATACCAAAGCATCCATTTCTTCTTTTCTACTATCTATTAATTCGGTATCTTTTTCAAAATTGAAACTTTCTTTTTCATAATCTATAGTTTCAATATAGTTGAAAAACATAATTTTTCCGTTTGGAATACATTGTGAAATTGCTATTTCAATGATGCTTTCCATATTTTCAGTAAAATCTATGGGGCATAATATGTTCTTGTAAATCATAACTTTATATTATTTTATTACAAAGATGAACCAATTTTAATTAAAGTAATATTATATTATTGTAAATGTTTTTTTAGTTAGGTATTTCAAAGGCTAATCCATAATCCCACAAGCTAAAATATAAAAACCCAATTCTTTTTTTTCTCCAACTAAAGCAGGAGGCAATTGAAATGTTTATCCCTTTATCCTCCAGCTAAAGCAGGAGGCAATTGAAATGTTTATCCCTTTATCCTCCAGCTAAAGCAGGAGGCAATTGAAATCCTAATCCCTAAACCCTAATTCCTTTCATCTAATCACAATTCACTCCAATCTAATTTTTCCTTCTTGTCTTAATTCGATTCAAAATATGTTTTGAAATTTGAAATCCCATTTTTCGCCCAACATCTAGTGCAGGTAAAAAATGAATGCCTCCATAAAATCGACTCATAGAAGCTTCTTGAGAAGCATCCAAAAAGGATTTGAAAAATCGAGGTTTCATATCCAAAAACATTTGAGAGGAATCATAAAAAGAGTAGGGCTGTTTTACATATTGAGTCAGCGTATAAGAAATAGCCGCCGAAATTACACTATGTCCACTGGTGTATTCGGGAAAAGGGGGTGTTTCTATTAAAGGTTTCCAATTTTTATCAATATTTCGTTGTATATACGTTTCGGGTCTTATAGAATTGCTCATATACTTGCTCGCCCAGCATTGTATAAATCCTTCAAACATAGCAATACTGGCTACGGTATAGAGTTCTGTAGCCTCTACATAATTCATTTTTAGATTATGTATCGTTTGTGCGGTAATTTTCAACCAATGTCCTCCAGGCGTTGGTTTTTTTACTACATAACTCAAATGCCCCGAGCTGATTGTAGTAGCGGGGTTGCAGTCCCAGTACCAAGCAGTTTCGGCTCTTTTTTGACTATCTTTTGCAAAGCATTTATATACTTTCATTGCTTCTTTATAAAAAGGCGAGGTCTTTTTTTCGCTATAAGGATAATTTGGCGTATAAGGCTCAAATTCAAGGCTATCGTACGTTAATTTTCTGATATACATCCAATTGGGTTCTAGCCCATTATGATATTCAGGCGGAGTGGGTTGCCATGCACCGAGCGAATCGCTTAATTTATAGCGTTCGAGTGTACGAGTATAGATATATCCATCTTTTTGAATCCAAGGCATCAACTCATTTTTTACTTGTTCGGCATACCGTTCAGAAGCATTAATGAGGGTTTCATTTTTCAATACTTTATCCCAATAAGCTCGTTCTTTTTCCAGCATAGAATCGGCTAGATGTTCCGAAAAAACCAGTTTTTTTGTAATTTTTATAAAAGCAAAATTTGCCGCCGCTTCATAATGAATAGCTTCCTTAGGTTCCGTAATAGAAGGGATATGAGAAATTTGTCCATACAAACTTTTCAAAGGGCTTTTGGGTTCTTTGCACAATACTTCGTATGCAGCAATATTTCCATAAACATGAATTCTACTGGCTACCGGCGGCGAAAATATGTCTTCCATAATCAACTGAATGGCACCTGCGTTGCACGCTACAATCCTTGGAGATTGGGCCATATTATTTTTAAAAATAATTAAAAACAATAATAAGAGAATAGATTTCATAAGAATATAAATATTGAAAGTAAATTCAAAAGTATAAAAAATAGATTGAATATATTTAATTTTTTACCTTTGTTCGGTAGTTTTAAATAGAGAAATACAGATGAACATACATAAAATTCTATTATTTTTGATAATGAACTCGTTATATGTCCTTGTAAATGCACAGTTGTTTACCATTCAGGACCCCAAAAAAACGAATATTGATTTTGTCAATTATATTACGGAGAATGAACATTTCAACGTCATGAATTATGAATATTTATACAATGGAGGTGGCGTAGCTATTGGCGATATAAATAACGATGGCCTACAAGACGTATTTTTTAGTGGAAATATGAGTTCAAATAAATTGTATTTGAACAAAGGAAGTTTTGTGTTTGAAGATATATCCACTTCCGCACGAATAGATAAAGGCGAAGGGTTTAATACTGGAGTAACTATGATAGATGTCAACGCAGACGGTTGGCTTGACATTTATGTGTGTAAATCGGTTTTGAAAAGTCCCCAAAAACGCGTTCATAATTTATATATCAATAATAAAAATAATACGTTTACCGACCGTGCTAAAGAATTTGGATTGGCAGATTCTTCGTATTCTACACAAGCCTATTTTAGAGATTTTGATTTGGATGGTGATTTAGATTTGTTTTTAGCAAATATTCCTGAGAAAATCAATGAAGCCAAAAAAATTGTATTGGTCAAAAACGCTAAAGGTCAATTGCAAGCGGAGGAAAAGCCTTATAATCGATTTTTTAGTTGTAAATTTATGGAAAATCAAGATGGTTTTTTTGTAGATAAAACCTTGAGTAGCGGGCTCAAAACGCATTCATTTGCATTAAGTGCTGTGGTAGGGGATTTTAATAATGACCGTTATCCCGATATTTATATCGCCAATGATTATTCAGAGCCCGATTATCTTTTTATCAATCAAAAAAATAAAACCTTTAAAGAAGAAACCAATCAATATTTTCAACACATGTCTTATAATTCTATGGGATCGGATTTTGAAGATTTGAATAATGACGGTATTGCAGAATTGATTGTTACGGATATGTTGCCCGAGTCTAACTACAGACAAAAACAATCCAAACTCATGATGAGTTATGACCAATATGATAAGCTGGTAAAATATGGTTTCAAATCTCAATTTGTAAAAAATGTATTACACACTCGTTTTGATGGAAAATCTTTTTCGGATGTCTCGTATGCAGCTGGAATGGCCTTTACCGATTGGAGCTGGGCGCCTATAATTGCCGATTTTGACAATGATGGCAAAAAAGATGTCTATATCACCAATGGTTTTTACCGAGATTTTACCGATCAGGATATAAATAGATATATACTGGATTCTATATCCAAAGCATTTGCCAAATTAAACAAACCCTTTAATCGATATCAACTTCTTGAATATTATCCTAATGTAACCATTCCTAATGCGTATTATAAAAACCTAGGCCAGTTGAAATTTCAAAAATTGGGTATAGAAACAGGGCTTGATATCCCTTCATTTAGCAACGGCGCTGCTTATGCAGATTTGGACAATGATGGCGATTTGGATTTAGTAGTCAATAATATCAATCAATATGCTTTTGTGTTTAAGAACAATACGATAGAAAATAAATATGGAAATTTTCTTCGATTTAAACTAAATTCTGCATATTCAGATGCGGGATATGGTGCGAAAATTCAAATTACCACTCCCGATTCAGGTTTTCAAGAAATAACGTATTATCCTACCAAGGGGTATTTGTCCAGCCACGAACCTTTTGTGCATTTTGGATTGGGAAATTATCAAACGGTAAATGTTCGTGTTATCTGGAGTAATGGCATGGAACAGCGAATAGAAAATATAGCTGCCAATCAATTGATTACGTTGAATCAGGCACAAGCAATGTCTTCTACTTCTCAGAATGTGAATGCAAAATCGATGCGTTTTGAAGATATCACGAAGCAAACACTTATTTCATATCAACACAAGGAAAACGAATATATTGATTTTAAATTAGAGCCATTATTGTATAAAAAATTCTCAAAACAAGGCCCCTGTATAGCTGTAGCAGATGCCAATGGCGATGGGTTGGACGATATTTTTGTAGGAGGCGCCAAAGACGAGTCGGCTCAATTGTATTTGCAAAATTCTTTAGGAACTTTTGATCAAAAAGCGATACCTGTATGGAAAGAAGATAAAGAGTTTGAAGATTTGGCTTCACAATGGTTGGATTGGGACAAAGATGGCGATCAGGATTTGATAGTGACTTCGGGCGGCAATGAATACCCTGGGCAAGCTTCCAAATATCCGCTTAGACTCTATATAAATGATGGTAAAGCAAATTTCACAAAAGCAAATGCTACTATTTTTTCATCTATTTTCCTTAGTTCAAAAGCCATAGCCATAGAAGATTATGACAGAAATGGGTGGGAAGATATTTTTGTAGCGGGACAAATAATTCCAGGTCATTATGGACGTATCCCCAAAAGCTATTTGATACGCAATTATGGGACTCGATACGAAGTAGATTCCTTTGACAATTTTGGGATGATAAATGATGTAGTATGGCACGATATGGACAAAGATGGGTGGAAAGACCTAGTAATGGCTGGAGAATGGACATATATTCAATTTCTCAAAAACAATGCAGGTGTTATCAATTCTACAATCAATACTATAGGTGATATGCGCGGTTTGTTCCAAAAATTACATTTGGCGGACTTGGACAACGATGGCGAAAAAGACCTCATAGCAGGAAATTTGGGTGTCAATTCTCGATTTTCGGCCTCTGCCAGAGCACCTATGTATCTTACGGTAAATGATTTTGATAAAAATGGCAGTACCGATGCGGTTATATCGTATTATAATAAAGATACGCTGTATCCATGGCCTATTCGCGATTTGATGTTAGATCAAATGATTTTTTTGAAAAAACGATTTACGCGATACGCTCCGTATTCAAGAGCATTGATGAAAGATGTATTTACACCAGACGAAATGAAAGATGCTCAAATTTTTACGACAAATAATCTCAATTCTATGATTATATACCTCAATGCGGGAAACAATGGCGGTGTAAAAAAGCTTCCACCAGAAGCACAATATTTTCCTGCAAAAGCAATCAACGCTTTTGACTATGACCACGATGGCGATTTAGATTTATTGCTTTCGGGAAATGAATATGGTATGGAAATTGAAACGGGATATTTGGATGCGGGTATAGGTTTGATTCTTCGCAATGAAGGCAACAAAAAATGGACACCTATTTTTGGGGAAGGATACGATACCAAAGGCGATGTAACGGATGTGAAACCTATCAAGATAAACGGATTTAACTGCTTTATCGTTGCTAAAAATAAAGGATTTTTACAAATTTTGCGAAATAAATAGACGTTGGATTTGATATTAAAATCTCCGTAGGGGCGAATCACCATTCGCCCAATCAATTATTCGCCCAATCAATTATTTGCCCAATCAATTATTTGCCCAATTAATTATTTGCCCAATCAATTATTTGCCCAATTCCAACAATACATATTCTGTCCTATGTAAAGATAATGTATGCCATATCTCTACAAATTAAAATTCCCAATCTATCCGATATTTATCTGATGAAATATTAATCGGGCGAAATGTTTTTCGCCCCTACAAATGTGATGTCCCAAGATTCAATAGGCTTTGGCTATAGCCTAATTTAAACGTTTTTCCTTAAAATAATTCAGAACAATTCGATTTTTTAATTACTTTTGTTTTTGTACAAAATTTCTGTAAAGATGAAGCTGGTCATAATACTTATCTTGTTTATTTTAGGGCTTGCCAATGCGAATGCTCAGGTATTCACTATGCATGACCCCAACCAATCGCAGCTAAAATTTGTAAACATCATTCAAGAAAACAAAAATATGAATGTAACCACATACGAATATATGTATAATGGTGCAGGCATAGCAGTGGGAGATATCAATAATGACGGATTTCAGGATTTGTTTTTCACATCTAATCTCAATCAAAACGAACTTTTTTTGAATAAAGGAAATCTAACCTTTGAAAATATTACACAGCCCGTAAAGTTAGGAGGATATTTTGGATGGAGTACGGGTGCGGCTATGATAGACATAAATAATGATGGCTGGATTGATATTTATGTTTGTAAAAGTGCGTTCAAAGATTCCACAAAAAGGATTCATCAATTATTTGTAAATAATAAAGACAATACGTTCACTGAAAAGGCGAAAGAATATGGATTGGCAGACGCTTCATACAGTACGCAATCGTATTTTGCTGATTTTGATAGAGACGGCGACTTAGACTTGTTTTTGCTCAATCATCCCTATAATCTTCGCGATGCCAAAAAAGTAGTTTTGGCGTATGACAAAAATGGCGTACTAGCTGCTATAGACAATGAAGAACGAACCCATGTGAGCAATCGATTTTATACCAATAATAATGGTTTTTTCGTAGATAAAACGGAACAAGTGGGATTGCTTTCGCATAGTTTTGGGCTTAGCGCTATTGTGGCGGATTTCAATGCCGATGGTTTTTTGGATATATATACGTGCAATGATTACCTCAAGCCCGATAAACTCTTTATCAATAATGGAAAAGCCATTTTTTCGCCAAAAGAAGATTCTTTTTTTTCACATTTCTCATACTTTTCGATGGGTTCTGATTTTGAGGATATCAATAATGATGGATTTAATGACTTAATGGTGTTGGATATGCTACCACAGGATAATAAAAGACAAAAACAATTTAAACAAATGCTTAGCTATGACGAGTTTTATAAAGCTGAAAAATATGGACTCAAAGCACAGTTTGTAAAAAATGTACTGCAACTGAATTATCACAATAAATATTTTTCGGACATAGCATACGCCGCACATGTAAGCCATACCGATTGGAGCTGGGCGCCTCTCATTGCCGATTTTGATAATGATGGATGGAAAGATATCTATATATCCAATGGTTATTATAGAGATGTGTCCGATATGGATGTACTCCGATATAGATTAGATTCCTTCAATAAAGTTTTGGCGCAAGTGCCCAATGATGTAGATAAAGTAGATCAATTACTATCTATTTTCCCTACGGTACAGATTTCAAATTATTTCTATAAAAATAAGGAAAATACTCAGTTTGAAGATTACACCAAAAAAGCAGGCGTATCTATTCCTTCTTGGAGCAATGGCGCAGTGTATGCCGATTTGGACAATGATGGTGACCTCGATATTGTTACCAATAATATCAATCAATATGCGCTTCTTCTTGAAAACAAAACCCCGAAATCTGCAAATCATTATCTTCGATTGAAGCTCAAATCCAAAAATGCCGATAATGCGTTTGGTACTCGGGTAGAAATTTACAAAAAAGATTCTCTTTTGACTACGTCCAATTATTATCCTATAAAAGGGTATTTGTCCACGCACGAACCAATCGTTCACATAGGTTTAGGTGCTCATATTCATGTAGATGCCAAAATTATTTGGCCCAATCAAAGTGTACAATGGTACTACAATATTCCCGTAGATTCAATGCATGTTATTTTTCAGGAAGAAAAACGACCACAAAATACCCCAAGTGAACTTTCCCCTCAGCCTTGTTTTAACAATGTGGCTTTGGATCTCAATATTAATTACACCCAAACCGAAAATGCATTTATTGATTACAAACTAGAACCTCTGTTATATCGTCAGTTTTCAAAACTTGGGCCTTGTATAGCCGTGTCAGATTATGATGGCGATGGACGTGAAGATTTTTTTGTAGGTGGTGCAAAAGATATTTCGGCTCGTATATTCAAACAACAAAGTCAAGGCACTTTTGATACTATATATATACCTGCTTTTGAAGCAGATAAAAAATATGAAGATGTACAAGCGCAATGGATAGATATAGATAAGGATAACGACAACGATCTCATTGTGCTTAGTGGCGGGAATGATTATGGCAAAAATATCAAAATGTATCCTGCTAGGCTCTATTTAAATGAAGGGAACGGGAAATTGGTCAAATCTAAAAACACCATTTTTGATTCTATATACGTAAGTGCCAAATCTATGGCAGTAGCCGATATGGACAACGATGGCATACTCGATATTTTTATAGGAGGATATATTACTCCAGGAAGTTTTGGAAAAATACCCGAAAGCTATTTGCTTCAAAGTAACAAAGAAGCAATGCTGAAAATGAATGCACCCACTATGGTGAAAAAAATGGGGATGATAAGCGCTGCGAAATGGGTTGATGTCAATCAAGATCAATGGGTAGACCTGGTAGTAGTAGGAGAATGGATGCAACCTACATATTATCTAAATCGAAAGGGGATACTCGATACTATCGGGCAAGCATTAATTTCTCAGCATGGATGGTGGACGTCGCTTGCCGTTGAGGATTTGAATCATGATGGACTTCCCGATTTTGTATTGGGAAATTATGGTGTCAATAGTCGCTATCAATGCAGTACTAGAAAACCCATTTCT
>JBIPPG010000089.1:0-8694 GCA_044368545.1 Chitinophagales bacterium
GAAAATAAAAAAAAGATATACTATAGGATTACTATTATAATTCCCATACATTGAACTTGTATACATAAATGTTTGAGGCATCTGAAAAATAGAACTAAGAATCAGATAGATAGAAATGATTCTAATTAAAATTATCCATAGTGAACTTGGTTTCATATTTGATTTTTAAAAGACAAATATAATGAGGAAAAATAAAAAATGGATTTTATTTTGCATTTAATTTTTTTAAAAAAGCATCCAAAACTTCAAAATCTGAAGTTTTGAGCAACTCTTCATTATTTTTTCCTAATACCAAAAAGCTTTGATAAACATTTGGAATTTGATAATCTATAACCATAGGAGCCATACTTTCATTAGGATTTCTATAATTTTTCCAAGATTTGAGATAACAGCGAGCGATGCCTCTTATCCATTCATTATGAGTAGTTTCGGAAGAAATAGTGATAAAATCTACACTTTTTAACTTATTCTTCCAAACTATTAATTTCTCAAAATAAGGATAACAAGTAATTTTGCCACAAGGAGTTGTCCAAAAAACAAACACTTTGATGTTTTTTGAATCTATTGGCAATTTTTCTTCTTGCTTTTTTTCATTCAAAAAGGTATAATCAAATCCTTTGTCTGCTTTTGATTTTTTCAAATAATTCAAATAGCCTTTCAATTTTTTATATTCATACAAATACGTCCATTTTGATGTATCAAAACGTTTCATTTGTCCTTCTAAATCTTCTTTGCTAATATATTCATTTCCTCCAAAACTACAATAATCATATATTCTCTTAAGCTTGTACAAGTCTACAACCTCTGAATTCAAATAAAACTTTGTTAATAAATCCATTATATCATAAGGATTTGGCACATCTTTGCCATATTTTGGAATATCTTTTTGCAAGACATATGAGATTTCATTTAACAAACATACCCCATCAAGCATTTCTAAACTTCTTGGATGAATTTCTTTAAGTTCATTTGTCACTTTAATAGAATCATAATGAAAGGCTCTAAAATCAATTTTCAAATCGGATTGATGGTAATAGGCTTTCTTCAAAATTGTAGGTAAATAGGTTTCTCCTTCTTTGTAAAAATTAATATCTATAGTCCCAATGATTGAGTCTGTATTTGGTATTGAAATAGATTTTATTTCATTTTTCAAGAGTACTTGGTCAAATAAAATAGTATCAAAATTTATAGAAGAAAATTTTACCTGAATATAAACAGAGTCTTTGCTGGAATTTGTAATCGTAATAGTATTAGAAGAATACAAATAAAAACTAGATGTAATAAAAAAGCAAAGAAAGAACAATTTTTTGAAATTCATATAGTTTTGTTAAAAGAGATCAACGAAAATTTACAAAATTTATTATTCATTTCCTATATTTGTTTTTTATTAATAAAGTTATAATAATGAAATACACCCCTTTTTTGCTTCTTGCATTATTATTTGGATGTGGCAATGCTACTAAAGGCGACGCCGAATTTGAGACATTTTCTCAGCATTTTATAGAAAATTTGTGGAAACAAAATCCAGGCTGGGCTACAAGCGTGGGCTATCACAAATATGATAGTATTTTGACTATTCCCAATGAAGAAAATCGCCAAAAATCAATGACGTTTTCTACGCAATATTTAGATAGTTTGAAGCAATTTGATTTTGAGAAATTATCCAAAACCCATCAAACCGATTATTTAATTCTTGAAAACTATTTGAAAAGCAATGCGTTCTACATCAATGAATTTAAAAGTTTTGAATGGGATCCATCTGGATACAATTTTGGGGAAACCTTATTCAAAATTATGAGTAATAAAGAAGCGAAACCCGCCGATATTATTGCTAATTTGAATAAATTTTTATCTAATACAAACGCTTATTTCTCCGCAGCAAAACAAAATATAAAAAATCCTACTCGAGAACATACCGAGTTAGCCATCAGTCAACTGAAAGGCACTAAAGAAATGCTCGAAAAAGGTGATATTGCTGCTTTTTTTGACACTCAAAAAAGCGAAAAAACACAACTTTTGGCATCGGCAAAAGATATTGATGGGTTTTTAGAATTTCTACAAGACCAACTCAATCAAATAGATGCTGGAAAAATTAAACCGAGAAGCTATAGCATTGGAAAAGAATTATTTACAAATAAATTTAACTACGAAATTCAATCTAAATTTACAGCAGAAGAAATCTACAACAAAGCTCTTGCTCGCAAAAAAGAAATTCAGGGCGAAATGTATAGCTATGCGAACAAATTATGGACAAAATATTATCCCAATACACCTCTTGAAAAAGATTCGATGCTTTGTGTGCAAAAAGTAATTGATGCGGCTTGCAAATCGCACGTAAATCGCGACCAATTTTTAGCGGAAATCGAACGCCAAATTCCTATTTTGACTGAATTTGTTACTAGCAAAAATTTGATAGATATGGATCCTACCAAGCCACTAAAAGTACGAAAAGAACCCGAATGGATGGCAGGAGTAGCAGGTGCAAGCATTTCTTCGCCAGGTCCTTATGAAAAAAATGAAAACACCTACTACAATGTAGGAACATTAGCGCATTATTCTGCCGAAGAAGCCGAAAGTTTTCTAAGAGAATACAACCAATATATGCTTCAAATATTGAATATCCACGAAGCCATTCCGGGACATTATGTGCAATTGATTCACGCCAATAAATCGCCGAGTATGATTCAAAACATTATGGGGAATGGCGCCTTTATTGAAGGATGGGCTGTATACAGCGAACGAATGATGATGGAAGAAGGCTGGGACAAAAACACGAGTATCAATGCTACCGAAAGTAGCGATGAAATGTGGCTTTTCTATCTCAAATGGCATTTGAGAGCGGCATGCAATACTATTCTGGATTATTCGGTTCATTGCAAAAATATTTCTAAAGAAGACGCTATGAATTTATTGGTAAAAGAAGCTTTTCAGCAACCTGCTGAAGCCGAGGGAAAATGGCGTAGAGCCACACTCAGTCAAGTGCAGCTTTGCTCCTATTTTACGGGCTATACGGATATTTATGAATTTAGACAAGGACTGAAAAACAAGGATAAAAACTTCAATCTCAAAGAATTTCATAATAAATTATTGAGCTTTGGGTCACCGCCATTGAAATATATTGAGAAGATGTATTGATTTTTAGACTTTAGATTTGAGATATTTAGACTTTAGATTTGAGATATTAGATTATAGATTTGAGAAATTAGAATTTATTTCAACATCTCTTTTTTTTCTTTTTTGAACAACCAATAGGAATAGATTCCTGTTGTGATAGTTATACCGATTAATGAGCCAATCAATATATGTGTTGAATAGGGTTGTAAGGTTTTAATACAAGCGAAAAGAATTAATAAAACCCCGATAGCAAAAAACAATTTTCCGCCCAACACGTGTGTCTTTTTCCAAACATATTCACTTTCCAAAGTCCACGGAGTTCGTATGCCTATAAAATAATTTGGTTTTAGCGCCGACATATAATTTCCCATCAATAAAAAAAATACAGCCAGAATTAGATTAAAAGCCAAGATATTGATAGTAAATTTTTGGTTCAAAGCAGATAAAATCATAAAAGTGGATAGTGCTGTAATAATAGCAATAGTTCCCGTAGAAAAATACTGATACTTTCCGCCCATCAAAACCAATTTTGATTTAGGATCTATTTTGGGAATCAATACATACAAAATCCAAAAGATTAGCGGAAGTACGGCTTCTAAAAAAATCATATTCTTAGAACCAAATCCATCTGCTTCGCCATAAAGATTATAGTGCGTGGGTATTGTATGGGGAAATTGAGGGTAAAAATAAATAGCAATCGCAAATGGAATTGCACAAAGGATTAGATTGATTACATTTTTCATACAATTATTTTTTTAAGTTTAAAATCCAAGTTAATACATTATCCAATAAGCTCGTGTTCAATGAATACATTAGAAACTGACCTTTTTTTTCTGAAGAAATGAGTTCAGCTTGTTTTAATAAATCCAAATGATGCGAAATACTGGGCTTGCTTATATCAAAGTGCGAAGCGATATCACCCGCTGAAAGGTCTTGTTCCTTTAGCAATTCAAGAATTTTTCTTCTTGTAGGATCGTCAAGCGCTTTGAATATTTGATTCATTGTTTAAATATTTAGGCAAATATCTAAATATAATTTTAATTTCATTATTTTTTTATGAAGAAATAATTTTTTGTACGTAATTTTGTACAAAATAAAATAAAAAATGATTATAGCTAGTGTTTCTGATTTTCGAAAAGATATAAAATATTATTTGGATAAAGTAAGTCAAAACTTTGAGACTTTAATTCTAAATCGTGGTAAAGAAAAAGGCATTGTAATTATTTCTTTGGAAGAATATAATTCGCTTCAAGCTACAAATTATGAACTTTCCTCTAAGACTAATGAAATGCGACTAGACAGCGCTATCGAAAAATTAAAAAAAAATGACAAAATAGAGCGTACACTTATAGAACTATAATAAACTAATATTATTTTAATGATATATATATTCGTAAGTGAATCCTGGGAAGACTACCTCTATTGGCAACAAACCGATAAGAAAAAACTTAAGCGAATCAATGATTTGCTAAAAGATATTGAACGAAATCCTTATGAAGGAATTGGGAAACCAGAACCTTTAAAACACAAATATTCGGGATTTTGGTCTAGAAGAATAGATGAAGAACATAGACTAATATATCGTGTAGTTGAAGATGAGATTCAAATAGCTAAATGCAGACATCACTATGATTAGAAAATAGAAACCTCAATATTATAACATTCTTTAATACTTCAATATGCGCAAAATTTACTAAATTTGCAGATTAATTCAATAATAAAACAAGTTAAACATATAATATGCTAGCAGCACTTACCAAATCTATCGCAAAGATTTTTGGAACAAAACAAGAAAAAGACATCAAAGCTATACAACATTTGGTGGATCAAATCCATATAGAGTATGAGAAATTGAGCAGATTGACCAATGATGAATTGAGACAAAAAACATTGGAATTCAAAAAAAGAATTGCTGATTATGTTTCCAATTTTGATCAATCGATAGCTGAATTGCGCACAAAGATTCAAGAAGAAGAAAACAGCTTGGAAAAAGAAGCGTATCTCAATCAAATTGATGAATTGACAAAAGAAAAAGACAAACATATTGAAGAAGTTTTGATGGACATTTTACCCGAAGCTTTTGCTGTGGTAAAAGATGCCGCTAGACGTTTTACACAAAATGAATCGCTAGAAGTAACGGCAAATGAATTGGACAAAGAATTAGCTCAAAAATACCCTCATATTCAACTCCAAGGCGACAAAGTCATTTATCAAAACAAATGGGATGCTGCAGGCAATGAAGTACATTGGAATATGATTCACTATGATGTGCAATTGATAGGTGGTATTGCATTGCATCAAGGAAAAATTTCGGAGATGGCTACGGGAGAAGGAAAAACCTTAGTAGCTACACTTCCTGTTTACCTCAATGCCTTGACAGGTCTAGGCGTTCACTTGGTAACGGTCAATGACTATTTAGCACTTCGTGATAGCCAATGGAATGCGCCTTTATTTAACTTTTTGGGGCTTTCTGTGGCTTGTATAGACACGACAAAACCACATAGCGAGGAGCGACAAAAAGCTTATGCTTCGGACATTACTTATGGGACTAATAACGAGTTTGGATTTGACTATTTGAGAGATAATATGGTGGAATTCACCGAAGAATTGGTTCAGAAAAAATTACATTTTGCTATTGTGGATGAGACGGATTCCGTATTGATTGACGATGCGCGTACTCCGCTTATTATTTCGGGCAAAGTAGATCAAACAGATAAAGACGAAAAACAATTTTATGAGTTAAAGCCTCGTATTGCTAAAATTTTTGAAGCACAAAAACAAATTGTAAACAAAATCTTCAACGATGCTAAAAATCAAATCAATTCTGGAGATACTTCGGATACTGGAGGTGGATTGGCATTGTTGAGAGCGCATAGAGGTTTGCCAAAATATTCGCCTTTGATTCGTTTTTTGAGCGAGGATGGTAATCGTCAAGTATTGCTCAAAACAGAAGGTAGATATTTGCAAGACAATCAAAAAGAAATGCCAAAAGTAGATGCAGAATTACTTTTTGTGATTGATGAAAAAAACAACTCGGTAACCTTGACAGAAAAAGGGATAGAAATGATAACGGCTTCGGGCGAGGATACTGGATTTTTTGTAATTCCAGACTTAGGCACCGAAACAGGTCGTATCAATAAAATGGACATCAGCGCAGAAGAAAAACTGAAACTGAAAAGCGAATTGATGCAAAATTATCAAACCAAATCGGAGCGTTTGCACGTAGTGACTCAACTTTTGAAAGCCTATACCATATTTGAAAAAGATATTCAATATGTGGTAATGGACAATAAAGTGAAAATTGTAGATGAAAATACAGGTCGTATTATGGATGGTAGAAGATATAGCGATGGATTGCACCAAGCTATAGAAGCCAAAGAAAATGTAAAAGTAGAAGCCAGTAGCCAAACAGTAGCAACGGTAACGCTTCAAAATTATTTCCGTATGTACCACAAATTGGCGGGTATGACAGGAACTGCCGAAACAGAAGCTTCGGAGTTTTGGGAAATATACAAATTGGATGTAATGACCATTCCAACCAATAAAAAAATCATTAGAAATGACCGTAATGATTTGATTTTTAAAACAAAAAGAGAAAAATACAATTCAATTATTGACCAGATTGTAGCTTGGCAAGAATTAGGAAGACCTGTTTTGGTGGGAACGACCAATGTGGAGGTTTCCGAATTATTGAGCCGTATGCTTACTTTACGAAAAATCAAACATAATGTTTTGAATGCCAAATACCATGGACGTGAGGCAGAAATAGTAGCGGAAGCAGGAAAACATGGTGCGGTAACAATTGCTACGAACATGGCAGGAAGAGGAACGGATATTAAAATTTCGGAAGAAATCAAAGCCCTTGGAGGATTGGCGATTATTGGTTCGGAAAGACATGAAAGCCGTCGTATCGATCGTCAGTTGAGAGGGCGAAGTGGTCGTCAAGGAGACCCTGGAGAGAGTGTATTCTATGTATCTTTGGAAGATGATTTGATGCGTATATTCGGTTCGGAGCGTATTTCAAAAATAATGGACTCAATGGGATTGAAAGAAGGTGAAGTGATTGAACATAGTATGATTACAAAATCTATTGAGCGTGCGCAGAAAAAAGTAGAGGAAAATCACTTTGGACTGCGTAAAAGATTGCTCGAATACGATGATGTAATGAATGCACAACGTGAAGTAATCTACAAAAAGAGACGAAATGCTCTCTTTGGTGAGCGTTTAAATATCGATATTGACAATGTAATCTTCAATGTAGTTTCGGATATAGTGAGTTTCAATAAAAAATCAAATGATTTTGAGAATTTCAACCTTGAGATTATCCAATATTTTGGAATTCAAAGTCAAATAGAAGCAGAAGAATTTGCGGCTACCAAAGCGGATACTATTGTCAATACGGTTTTTGATGCTATTCTAGCTTATAGAAAGGAAAAACATCTACATATTGTTAAAAACATTTTCCCTGCATTCAAAAATATTGCACAAAATCAACCTGGTATCGTCAATGTAATTGTACCAATTGCTTATGACAAAACGGAAGTAAATGTATTTTGCAAATTAAAAGATGCCTTGGATTCGGAAGGTGCTTCTATCATCAAAGACATGGAAAAATCTATGGTTTTGGAGACGATAGATGAGCTTTGGACCAAACATTTAAGAGAAATGGATGAATTGAAACAATCCGTTCAAAATGCCGTTTGGGAGCAAAAAGATCCTATTGTTATCTACAAGAAAGAAGCCTTTGAATTATTTGCAAAAATGATAGAAAACAGCAATTTTATGTTGGCGCAAATGTTGGTGAAATACAACTTGAAAGATGAAAATCAAAGTGGCTTTAAAGCTACTACGCAAGAGCTTCATACAAATTTCAATAACGTACAAACCAATGAACGCGATTTTGAAAACTCTGAAGACTATGGCGCTAATGAAAATGATTTGATGCCACAGCCAAAGAAAGAGCCTATTCGTGTAGAAAACAGAATTGGTAGAAACGACCCTTGTCATTGTGGTAGTGGTAAAAAATTCAAGAACTGCCACGGCAAGGAATCATAATTATTTTTAAAAAACACTATTTCTCTTTTCCTTAAATAGAAAAGGGTGATTTTTGTAAAAAATATATTTATATGAAATCTTTAATTTTAAGTTTTGCTTTGTTAGCATCATCTTCTATCTTTGCGCAAGTACCTATGGTAGGTGGTAGTTGTGAGTATTCAAAACAATCTGGAAGCATTAAAATTGTATCTATTGTAGACGCACCTGCAGCCGAATATAACGCGCAAACAGAACCCAAAAAAGTTACGTTTGAGTTTGTAGGAAAAGATAAGAAAAAACATACGGGCTATTTGCAATATGGCGCAGGAATGAATCCTTCCAATCTATGGTTGAAAGCGAATAAAATCACTGTAGGTAAAAAATTCACTGGAAAAAGAGCCACTATTAAAAAAGGAACTTGTACTCCAGTTGTTTTTGAATTTGACAAATTAAATCTGGCGGTAACCGAGGCTAAGTATCAATAAGATAATCTCTAATACACAATCATAAGGCTTCAAGAAATTGAGGCCTTTTTTTATGCCCAAA